>JBEVLR010000274.1:0-26786 GCA_040509075.1 Burkholderiaceae bacterium
TCGTCGCCGTCGGCGGCGGCCGGGCGCTTCGCCTGTTGTCCGCGAAAACGGGCCTCTGGCTGTCGGGCGCCATCACGGCGAAAGACCTCACCGGATTCGCGAAAGACCACTGTCCGGCGGAAGACGCGGATGAGAACCCGAACGCGGACGACCGATCCGAGTCGATCGACGACGTGACGCTGCTCGACGACGGCGCCGTGGCCGCCCGGGTCGGCGACTGTTGGTTCCGCCGGGCCGCGCCGTTCACCGCCGCGCAGGCGGCCAAGGCGGCGCGCGACATCCATGCGCTGGCGGATCCGGCCGTGCCGATCGAGCGCTTCGGGCAGGCGGACGCCGGGCCTCGGGCGAATGGCCGAACCGAGGGCGGCCCGCCAGCCCGCGCGCCGATCAAACCGCGATCCGCGGATCGAACTTCGCCCGCTTCACGCTGAAGTAGGTTTTCACGTTGCGCACGTTCGCATCCTGCGTGAACAGCCGCTGCACCAGCGCGTTCCACGCGGCCATGTCGGGCACCCAGGCGACCAGCACGAAGTCCGGCCCCGGCGACACGCGCCAGCACTGCTGCACGGCGGCTTCGGCCACGGCGCGCGCTTCGAAAGCATCCAGGTGCTCGGCGCCTTGGCGGTCGAGCGACACCTCGGTCACCGTGCTCAGGCCCGCGTTCGCGAAGCGCGGCGCCAGCAGCGCGACCTGGCGCTCGATCACGCCCGATTCGACAAGCCGGCGCACGCGCCGCAGCGCGGTGGCGGGCGACACGCCGGCCGCTTCGGCCAACGCTTGGTTGGTCTGGCTGGCGTCGGTTTGCAGCAGCGCCAACAGGCGTCGATCGGCGTCGTCCAACGGATCTTCGAGCCCAACAGGATGATTTTTAATTTCATTCATTATTATTTATTGAAATATTTATTCATTGCCATAAATTAATGAAATTATCTCTCATATTTAAAATGAAATAGAAAACAATCATCTCGACATCCCCCCTACCATCCTCGGCATCGCGAATCCGCCAGCTCTGCAGGAAGACTCCCATGTGTGGCATCGTCGGCGCCGTCAGCACGCGCAACATCGTCCCCATCCTCGTCGAAGGCCTGAAGCGCCTCGAATACCGCGGCTACGATTCCTGCGGGGTCGCCGTGCACCAGGACGGCTTGCTGCGGCGCACGCGCAGCACCGCGCGCGTGGCCGAACTGCAGGCGCAGATCGCGGCCGACGGGGTGGCCGCCGGCACCGGCATCGCGCACACGCGCTGGGCCACGCACGGCGCGCCGGCCGTGCACAACGCGCATCCGCACTTTTCCGGCTCGCTCGGCCCCGAAGCCGCGACCAGCCCCGCCGCCTCGGCGCGCGCCGCGCGCATCGCGCTCGTGCACAACGGCATCATCGAGAACCACGACGAGCTGCGCGCCGAGCTGCAGGCCAAGGGCTTCGCGTTCGAGAGCCAGACCGACACCGAGGTCATCGCCCACCTCGTCAACCACCTGTACGACGGCGACCTGTTCGACGCCGTGCAGCGCGCCGTCGCGCGGTTGCGGGGCGCCTACGCGATCGCCGTGTTCTGCCGCGACGAGCCGCACCGCGTCGTCGGCGCGCGCGCCGGCTCGCCGCTGGTGCTGGGGCTGGGCGAGGGCGAGAACTTCCTGGCGTCCGACGCGATGGCGCTGGCCGGCGTCACCGACCAGATCGTCTACCTGGAGGAAGGCGACGTCGTCGACGTGCAATTGGGCAAGCACTGGATCAACGGCCTGCAGCCCGACGGCACGCGCCGCCCCGCGCCGCGCGAGGTGCGCACCGTGCACGCGCACACCGGCGCGGCCGAGCTCGGCCCCTACCGGCACTACATGCAAAAGGAAATCTTCGAGCAGCCGCGCGCGATCGGCGATACCCTGGACGGCATCAACGCGATCTCGCCCGAGCTCTTCGGCGACGGCGCCCGCGGCGCGTTCGAGAACGTCGACCAAGTGCTGATCCTGGCGTGCGGCACCAGCTATTACGCCGGCAGCGTGGCGCGCCACTGGCTCGAGGGCCTCGCCCGCATCCCCACCACCATCGAGGTCGCCAGCGAATACCGCTACCGCGACAGCGTGCCGAACCCGCGCACCCTCGTCGTCGCCATCAGCCAGAGCGGCGAGACCGCCGACACGCTGTCCGCGCTGAAGCACGCGCGCGGCCTCGGCATGCACGACACGCTGACCATCTGCAACGTGCAGACCAGCGCGATGGTGCGCGAATGCCGGTTCAACTTCATCACGCGCGCCGGCGCCGAGATCGGCGTCGCGTCGACCAAGGCCTTCACCACGCAGCTCGTCGGCCTGTTCGCGCTGACGCTCGCGCTCGCGCAGGCGCGCGGCCGCCTGGGCGACGCCGCCGAAGCCGCGCACCTCAAAGCGCTGCGCCACCTGCCCGCCGCCGTGCAGGCCGTGCTCGCGCTGGAGCCGCAGATCATGGCCTGGAGCGACGAGTTCGCCACCAAGGAGAACGCCCTCTTCCTCGGCCGCGGACTGCACTACCCGATCGCC
This sequence comes from Burkholderiaceae bacterium, assembly GCA_040509075.1. Classification (GTDB taxonomy): domain Bacteria; phylum Pseudomonadota; class Gammaproteobacteria; order Burkholderiales; family Burkholderiaceae_C; genus Scleromatobacter. Next base: position 2,514 of record JBEVLR010000274.1, read on the forward strand.
CTCGAAGGCGCGCTGAAGCTCAAGGAGATCAGCTACATCCACGCCGAGGCCTACCCCGCCGGCGAACTCAAGCACGGCCCGCTCGCCCTCGTCACCGCCGCCATGCCCGTCGTCACCGTCGCCCCCAACGACGCGCTGCTCGAGAAGCTCAAGAGCAACATGCAGGAAGTCCGCGCCCGCGGCGGCGAACTCTTCGTCTTCGCCGACGCCGACTCCCGCATCGACAGCGCCACCGGCCTGCACGTGATCCGCATGCCCGAGCACTACGGCGTGCTGTCGCCCATCCTGCACGTGGTGACCTTGCAGCTGCTGGCGTACCACACGGCATGCGCGCGGGGCACGGACGTGGACAAGCCGAGGAATTTGGCGAAGAGTGTGACGGTGGAGTGAGGGGGTTGGGTGCCTGAATGCCTGTTCCTTGCCATTAAAGTCTGAGACTGCGCATTAAAGTCTGAGACGGTGCATTAAAGTCTGAGACGCGGTCTCGGCGAGGCAACCCGACGCTCGCAAGTCATTGATCTACATGAAAAAGCCCGCGCCGAGTGCAGCGACGTAGACCTGGCTCTTGAGCCATGTTGACCCGAGAGTCGAATCATGCCAAGCAACGCGTCGACTCCCACGCCGGCCGCATGTCGGTCGCAAAGCGACCAGTGCTGGCGGCCGTGACGGGCAGCTTTTCGGCAAGCCGACTGGCTCCGATGGCGCGATGCGGCGCGCACTCTCAGGTCAACTGCGCGCGCTCGATTGCCGTCCGACCCGACGACAGCAGTCGCTGCATGGCAGACGGCAGACAAACTGGTGCGTGGTCACGCCGAGCTTGCCGGGACGTGGGTGTACGAGGCGTCAGTCGCGCCACTAAACTGAAGCATCTCCGGGTGCGACTTGCGCCTGGCCATCGAGGCGAAACAACTGGCGAGGCGAATCATGTTCGGATGGTTTAAAAGGAAGCCGGCCGCTTCCGTGGCAGCCTCAGCGCGTGCTCCTACCGCCGAACCCGCGCCGGCGGCTGAAGCTGCCGCGCCCGCCTATTCCGGCCAAAGCTTCGTCGCCGACGAGCCAATCGCTGGCGCCGCCCAGGATCGCTTTCGCCGCGCACCGTTTGCGACGCGGGTCGCCGACACGATTGCCAAGCGCGGCGAGGCGTCTAGCCTGGTTATCGGCATCTTCGGGCCCTGGGGCGACGGCAAGACGTCCGTGCTTCAGATGATGGACGAGCGCCTGAACCGGTACGAGGACGTCATCGTCGTTCGATTCAACCCATGGCACTTCCCGTCGGAAGAGCAGTTGCTTCGCGGCTTCTTCTCCACGCTGGCGGACGCGCTAGGCAAGAGGTTGCCCAATTTCAAGGAGAGAGCCGGCGAACTGCTCAAGGACTATGGTTCGTTGCTGTCGGTCGCCTCCCTCACGTTCGGGGGAATGGTCCAATTCAAACCCGGCGATGCCGCTCGGGGCGTCGGCGAGGCTATGTCGAACGTCAGCCTGAACGAGCTCAAGGATCGCATCGAGCGATTGCTGGATGAGAGCGGTAAGCGCATGGTCATCATGGTCGACGACATTGACCGCCTCGACCGAGCGGAAACGCATTCGATCTTCAAGCTGGTCAAGCTTTCGGCCAGCTTCCGGCACACTGCCTACGTGCTCGCATTCGACGACGAAGTCGTAGCCGCGGCTCTTGGGGAGCGATACGGGGCCGGGGGGCACCAGGCGGGTCGGGCATTCCTGGAGAAAATCGTTCAGGTTCCTCTGCACCTGCCGCCCGCGGATGAGATAAGCCTGCGCATGATTGCATTCGACGGGGTCGAGGCCGCACTCAAGCAGGCAGAGATCGACTTGCCACAGCCTGCCATTGACGCGTTCGTGCGGCGCTTCGTCGACGGCCTCGAGCCCAAACTGGCCACGCCACGGATGGCCAAGATCTACACGAACGCGCTGATGTTTGCGCTGCCGCTACTAAAGGGCGAGGCAAACATCGTCGACCTAATGCTGATGGAAGGGATCCGCATCCTGTATCCCGGCCTATACGTCGCGATCCGTGACAACCCCGATGTCTTCCTCAAGTCCGATCGCGAGAACCGGATGAATGGCTTGGATCGGGCGCCGAGGCGTCTTGATCAGCTGCTTGAAGAGTCGATGCCGGGGGCGCCTGCTGAAGAGCGGGAGCAGGTCAGGGATCGCCTCCTCAGCGGGCTGTTTCCACGCACGACCAACATGGGGTACGGTCACGAATGGGACGAGATCTGGGGACGCGACCAGAAGATCTGTGTTTCGGGCTACTTCCGGCGCTACTTCGTCTACAGCGTCCCCGATGGCGACATCTCAGACGGTGACATCCGCGCCTTCGTTGGCGCGTTCGCCCGAGGTGAGCCAGCGGATTCGCGTCAACGACTTGAGTCATTCGTAGCTCGGCGAAACATGTCGGGCTTGATCGGCGCACTTCGGCGCCGAGCAGATGAATTCGACCCGCACACGGCCGCCGGAATTGGGCGCGCGATCGTCCGCAATGCGGATCTGGTTCCCGTCGAACGAGGCCCCATGGTGCTCGGCGGCAGTACGACGCAAGCAGGCATTCTGATCTCGCAGCTCCTAAAGCAGGTTCCGGCGGGACCCCAGCGTCGGGATGAAGCTGAGACGCTCATGCGTGTGGCGGAACCCTTGCCGTTCGCCATTGAGTGCCTGCGGTGGATCCGCCATTCGGACGAGCGACCCGAGTACCGGTTGCTCGAGGATGATGGCGAGGGATCCCTGCTCGCGCTGATCGTCGAGCGTATTGCAGCTGCCCATGAAGCCTCACCGGCCTATATCCAGTTCCCGGACTCGGCTCAGCGGATCTACTGGACGTGGCGTAAGCACGTTGGCGGCGAGCTGCTTGGTGATCTCCTCCGCGAGCGATTCGGTACCGATCCTGCTGAGGTCGATCAATTCCTCGACACGTACGTCGGCGAGGCGTGGGAGCTCCAGACCGGTCTTCCAGTGCGGTCATCGTTCGAACGACAGCACTATGATGATGTCGCGAGCCTCGTCGGGGCCGAGTACGTCTACGACAACCTTAGAGAGAGGTACGGCGCGCAATTGACCGACCCTCAGCGATACGGCGATAGCAGTTGGAGCAACGCCCGCAAGATTGCTCACCAGTTCGCCTATATCCACCAACACGTCGCCACCGATTTGGAACGGCCCCTAGAACATCAGGCCTGAGCAGACTGCCTCAATCGTAAGCATGCTGGGAGGACGGTGTACGCGAAGGCCGCGAGAGCGGTTTCGCGCGCGCAGTGTTGGCCGTCGCCTGCCGCTGCAAAGTGGCCCGCAGTCGCAACGCCCCCGACACATTTTGAGCAATGCGCTTTGCTGCCTGACATCCTGATGATGTGACCACGGCTTACGGCCTAGACTTGGGCATGAGCACAGCTATCCACGACCTCATTGACGAAGCTGGTGACTCGATCCTTGCTCAGGAGCGACAACGAGTTGACCGACTGCCCCACCTTCTGAAGGACGGCACTTCGCTTGTCCTCACGCTCAAGGGCACTGGTGTTGTCAATGATCTCTCGAATCTTGTCCTGGACGATTGGCCTCGTGGTGTCCCATGCAACGTTCTTCTCGATGAAGCCAGACCAGTCTTCCTTGACGGCGTTTTCCTTGTTCAGAAAGTCAGCCTGCACGATGAAAGTGAAGCGCTTGGCCTTCTCGGTTCTGCCGTCAAGAATGCGCTCAACGTCGGCACCTCGCCACTTGCATTCACCCACCGCGCGGTTGGTGACCCACCAAGCTATGCCGTGCTGCTTGGTCGTCTTGTCTGCCTTGCCTGTGTCAATGTGATAAATCTTGGCCGTGCCATAGCCGGGCACTTCAACGTCAACGATTGAGAGAGACGACTTGCCGATGTCGGCAAATGATATGGGCGTGCCGTTCAGGCTGACTTTGAAGGACGGGTTAGCGAGGAACCGCCCCCCAAGGAGCTCTCTAGCCTGTTCAACCGTGAGGTTGGTCTGACGGATTTCGCCTTCGCCTGTGATCGTGGTGCCATGCCCTTCAACGTCTTTCTCAACGAACTCCACGAGTTGAGTGATGAGGGGTTTGTTGGCGGTGCGGCTGACCTTGTAGACGATCTTCTGGCCGTCTTTGATCGAGGTAACGACGTAGTTCTTGGTGAGGCAAAAGCTGGCGAACCGACCCTTGCCGTTCTTGCCGAAGACGAAGCGTGGAAGACCTTCTACGCCTGGCGGTGGTGCGGCCGTAGGCCCAGTCTTGGCGATGCGGTCATAGGACATGGCACGCCAGATGTAATCGAACTCGGCTTTCGTCATGCCCTTGCCGTTGTCGGAAATGGAGAACTGCTTGTTCTTCTTGGGGTCGGGCCAGCTTATGTCGACCTTCGTCGCATAGGCGTCCCAGCAGTTGGCAACGAGCTCAACGATGGCCGTGCTGGGGTTGGTGATGATGGAGCCAGCCCAGCTCTCAAGAAAGCGGTCTTCATAAAAAATATCTTCCTGCTGCACAGACCGCCCCCTCGACTTTTGTTGGAATGATACTCATCTGACGCCCGCCGTAACGGCTCGGAAGACGTCGACAACTACCGCCGTCGAAGCGGCGGTCAGGAAGAACGCGCGAGACCTGATATGTCCAGACACCGTTGAGGAGCGTTGCGAACACGCCCTGGCCGTCGCGCTCAGCCCCGAGTCAGCGCATCCTGCAGCCCCTCGTCGCCGAAGTAGCCGCAGACGAAGTTCACGAACGCGCTGACCTTGGGGCTGACCAGCCGCTGCGATCCGTGCATCACCCAGATCTCGGTTGCGGGCTGCGTCGACAGCCCCCAACTGACGAGATGACCTGAAGCGAGCGCGTCGACGGCGATCGTGCGCGGGATCAACGCCGCGCCGGCGCCGGCGAGCACCGCGTCCCGCATCGACAGCGGCGAGGCGAGGCGCAGCACCGGCTTCGGATGGAACAACCTGTCGTGGCCGCCGTCCTCGTCGACGACCCGCCAGGACTCGTCGGCCGACGCGCCAGTACGCATCACCGCGGGAAACGAGGCGTCGAGGGCCGGCCGCGGCAGGCCCGGCGGCGCGACGAGCACTTGTCTGTTGCGCAGGAAGCAGCGCCCCACCATGTCGTTGTCCGGACGCGGGTTCACGCGCACGACGACATCGATCTCGTCGGCGACGAGGTCGACGAAGCGGTCGTCCGTCGCGACCTCCAGCATGACGCCGGGGAACGCGGCCGCCAAGCTGCCCAGGCTGGTCTGCGCGAACAGCATCGGCACGCTGACCCGCAGCCGCCCGCTCGGTCGGCCCAGGCCGGCCTTGACGTCCTGCAGGGACTCCGCGATCTCGGCCAGGCGCGCGCCGGTGCGCGCATGGAGCACGGCGCCCTCGTCGGTCAGGCGCAATCCGCGCGTGCCGCGCTCGATCAGCCTCACGCCCAGGCTCTCTTCGAGTTCGCGCACGTGGCGCGACAGCGTCGCCTTGGGTTGGCCGCTGGCCCGGCTCGCGCGGCCGAAACCGCCGTGGGTGGCGACAAGGTGGAAATCGGTCAATGCGAGCAGATCCATGCTGTTCCATTTATGGGACGGTTTATCTCGATATTGGAGTCTATGCGTCGCATTCGAGACAACCTAATCTTCAGTCACGGGAACAAACCGCCGTGCCTGCCCCGCCGGGGGCGACAGCGAAGCGCTCCCTCCACCTTGCGCAGCAGCCTGCTGCCAAACACTTCTGGAGTTCATCATGTCCATCCTCGTCACCGGCAGCACCGGCCGCATCGGTTCCCAGGTCGTCGCCCAACTCGCCGCCAGCGGCGCCGGCGTCCGCGCGCTCACGCGCTCGCCCGAGAAGGCCGTCTTTCCCGCGGGCGTCACCGCCGTGCGCGGCGACCTGCTCGACACCGACGCCATGCGCGATGCGCTCACCGGCGCGAAGACGTTGTTCCTGCTCGTCAGCAACGCCCCCGACGAACTGACGCAAGCCATCAACACGCTGAGCCTGGCGCGCGAATCGGGCGTGACCGGCATCGTCTACCTCTCGGTGACGCGCAGCGCCGAGTTCACCGACGTCCCGCACTTCACGGGCAAGCACGCGGTGGAACGCATGATCGAGCAGATGAACCTGCCGGCCACCGTTCTGCGCCCGTCGTACTTCTTCCAGAACGACGCGACGGCCCGGGATCCGCTGACCAAGGCCGGGCTCTACGTCCCGCCGGTGGGCGACAAGGGCGTGTCGATGATCGACGTGCGCGACATCGCCGACGCCGCCGTCATCGAGCTGCTGCGCCGTGATCGCGCCCCGACCGCGCTGCCGCGCGCCGCCTACGAGTTGTCCGGCCCCGACGCGCTCACCGGCACGTCGTTGGCCGCCATCTGGTCGCAAGCGCTGGGCCGCGAGGTGCGCTACGCCGGCGACGACCTCGACACGTTCGAGAAAGCCGTCAAGACCAAGGCACCGGCCTGGCTCGCCTACGATCTCCGCGCGATGATGCGCCGCTATCAGACGGAGGGCGCGACGGCCACGCCGGCCGACCTCGACCGCCTGACCACCCTGCTCGGCCGCGCGCCGCGCAGCTACCGCGACTTCGCGCGCGAGACCGCACGCGGCTGGCAGGCCTGATGGCCTCGCCCGCGCCTCGCACTGATCCTTCCACCGAACCAGGAGCCATCATGACCTCGTCCCATCCCAAGCGCGTGCTGTTCATCGGCCAGCGGCCGGAGACTGTCGATTTCTCGGATCCCGCGCTGCCGCCCGGCTTCGACGCCGCCAAGATCCACGCGGGCATCTCGATCGGCATGCAGCAGATGATCGACCGCGGCTGGGAGGCCGACTTGTGCCTGGTGCAGCCGGACGCGTCCGCGTCGGAAGCGGTCGAGCAGCGCTTGGCGGCGACGGCCTACGACGCCGTCGTCATCGGCGGCGGAATCCGAATCCCGCCAAAGAGCCTGCTGCTGTTCGAGCGTCTCGTGAACGCCGTCCATCAAGCGGCGCCCGCCGCGGCTCTCGCGTTCAACACGACGCCGCAGGACACGGCGGACGCCGCGGCGCGGTGGATCGCCGCCGAGTAAGGCGCGCGGCAGCACGTGGACGAGCCGGCCGACTCGGAGGTCGGGCGCGCAAACGTGGCACGACGCGATGCCGATGCACGTCCCTCGCGCCGCTCGGGGCGCCGCGCCCATCCGGATTGTTCCAGCAGCGGACAACAGTGTGCAACGGACCGACCATGCCGGAGGCCGCCGCATTGCCGCATTGATCCTCATTCAAACAGCCTTTAGAGAGGGCACTTCATGAGCGGAATCACACTCGCGGTCGGGGCGGATGGAAAGTTCGCGGGCCTGGTCATCCCGGCGCTGGCGGCACGCGGCGCGAAAGTTCGAGGGCTCGTGCGCAAGCCCGGGTCGGCCGCCGAAGTGCGCGACAAGGGCGCCGTCGAGGTGGCCATTGGCGACCTGTCGGACCCCGCCAGCATGGCTCGCGCGCTCGAGGGCGTGACCTCGGTGTTCTACATCGCGCCGGCCTTCCTGCCCAACGAGGCCCAAGTCGGCAAGGCGATGGTCGCCGCCGCGATCAAGGCGGGCGTGAGGCGCTTCGTCTTCTCGTCGGTCATCCATCCGGTATTGAGCGGGCTGCCCAACCACGCGTTGAAGGCGCCGGTCGAGGAGGCGATCCTCGACTCCGATCTCGACTACACATTCCTGCACCCGACGCTGTTCTTCCAGAACTACGCGGGCAGCTGGGGCAGGGTGATGGAGACCGGCGTCCTGGCCGAGCCGTGGTCCAACGACACCCGCTTCTCGCGCGTCGACTATCGTGATGTCGCCGAGGTCGCCGCGATCGCGCTGACCGAAGACCGCCTGCTCGCCGGCACCTTCGAGCTGTGCGCGCCGGGCCTGGCCAATCGCCATGAAGTCGCCGCCCTCGCGAGCGAAGTGCTCGGGCGCGCCGTCAAGGCGCAGCGCGTGGATCCGGCGACCCTCGGCCCGGAGGCCGCGCCGATGCGCCCGATGTTCGATCACTACGAGCGCTTCGGCCTCAAGGGCAACGCGCTGACCTTGACCGCCATCCTCGGCCGCGAGCCGCGGACGCTGCGCGGCTACTTCGAGGAACTGGCGCGAGCGCCGGCCGCCGTCGCAAGGCGCTGACGGCATTCCGCTCCTTCGTTCGCACTGACGCCAGCGCGCCAGGGCGGAGCTTTCGGCGCGCGCGAGGGCTCATCACTGCATTCGAGAAGACCTCGCCGTGACCGGCGCGCTGGTGCCGATCGACGACCAGGTCGGCACCATGCAGATCATCCGCAACCTCGCCCCGGACCTGGCGCTGCGCAACGCCATCATCCCGCCGGGATGAAGCTCACGCCGCTGCCGCAGGCCTCCGCGCCGATGCAGCCGGTCGACTGAAGGGCGTGCCCGAGCGGCTGGTCGCCGGCAACGAGCGCGCGTGACAGCGGCCACTTCATGCCCGAGGAACACCCCGGCGTCGTCGTCCAGCACATCCTGGCGATGGCATCGAAGACCAATCGATGACCGATTCGAACCACACGTTGTCGTCGAGGACGCCACGCAGGATCCGCGCTCCGCTTCCAACCCGCCGGCCACCGTTGCGGACGACGCCAGCTCACCGAGTGAACTGCGGACCTATCGCGGCAACGACACTACGAAGGTGGTCCCGTCCGCCGCGGTCGACGTCGCCGCGACGTCGCCTCCATGCGCTCTCGCGATTTCCCGGACGATGTAGAGCCCGAGGCCGATGCTTCGTCCCACCGCCTGGACGCCGGGGCCGCGAACCATCGGTTCGAAAAGCGTCGCGAGCACGCTGGCTGGGATCGGTTCGCCGCCGTTGCGGACCGACAGCTCGAAGAACCGAGGCAGGACGCGCGACGTCACGCGGACCTCGGTCTCCGGATCGCCATAGGTGATGGCGTTGGCGACGAGGTTGCCGAGCAGCTGCGACAGTCGATCGGCGTCGGCGTCGCCAGCGCCTTCCCCCTCGCTGACGTGCACGAGCGCCCGCTTCGGGTAGGCGATGCGCAATTCGGTGACGAGGTCCTCCACGAAGGCGTGCAGCGCCAGGGGCCGACGCTTGACCGATAGTCCGCCGCCAAGGCGCGCCTGCGTGAAGTCGAGCAGGTCGGCGATCAGGCGATCCGCGCGCGCGGTCGCGGTGCGGATCCTCGCCAGCGCGTCGCGCTGCCGGTCGTCGAGCGGGCCTCTGCCGATGACGTGGCCGCTGAGGCTGACGACCGACAGCGGATTGCGCAGGTCGTGGCTGACGATGCCCATCATCTGCTCCGCGAACAACGCCCGGTCCTCGGCGGCCGCGCGCTGGCGGGCCGACTCCTCGAAAAGTTGGGCCTGCGCATCGCCGAGCGCCGCCTGCGCCTCGGTGTTCTTCTGGAGCAGCTGCTCGGCCACGCCGCGCGCGCGCACCAGCTCCTGCTCGTACTTGTGGCGGTCCACGACGATGAAGACGGCGACGTCGTCATGGCGTTCACCGCCCAGCGTGCGGCGCACCGCGTTCAGGATCACCGGAACGGGCTTGCCGTCCTTGCGGCGCATCTCGAACTTGACCTCGGCGATCGAGCCCTGGATCTCCAGCAATGGCGCCCAGTGCGTCTGGTGGAAGATGCGCGAGCCCATCGTGAGCAGGTTCTGCAGCCGCGACGCCAGCAGTTCCCGTTCATCGAAGCCCAACCAGCCGCAGAGCGTCGCGTTCACCCGCAGGATGCGGCCCTGCGGGTCCGTGGTCAGCAGGCCGCAGGCCGCCTGCTGGTAGGCCAGCTCGGCGGCGCAAGCGCGCTGCGGGCCGTCCGACATGGCTCAGAGGCCGACGCGACCGAGAAAGTCGGTCATGGCCCTGGCGCTCGGCCCCGGCGCGCTGAGGTGCGGGCAATGGCCGATGTTGTCGATCACCGTGACGGTGCCGTGCGGCAAGGCCTTCGCGAAGAAATCCCCGACGGAGAGCGGCGCGATCAGGTCTTCGCTGCATTGGAGGACGAGCGCGGGCGTCTGCAGCTTGGGGACGTCGGCGCGGTGGTCCGAGGTGAACGTCACCTTGGCGAAATGACGCGCGATGTCGGGATCGGTGCGGCAGAAGCTGTTGGTCAGCTCGGCGCCGAGTTCCGGCTGATCGGGCGCGCCCATGATCGCGGGCGCCATGTTGCTCGACCATCCCAGGTAGTTGCTCTCGAGCGTCTGCAGCAGCGAATCGATGTCCTCGCGCTCGAACCCGCCGACGTAGTCGCCGTCGTTGATGTAGGCCGCCGACGGCCCGACCATCACGTGGGCGGCGAAGCGCCCGGGCGACTTGATGTCCGCCAGCATGCCGATCATCGCGCTCACCGAATGGCCGACGAAGACGATCTTGCCGGCGCCGAATTCGTCCACGATTTCGTTCAGGTCGTCGGCGTGGCCGTGGAGCGAGCCGTACTTTGCGACGTCGTAGGCGGAGAGATCGGACGCGCCGCTGCCCACCAGGTCGAAGGTCACGATTCGGTAGCGGTCGGCGAAGGCCGGCGCCAGCAGGCGCCACATGCTCTGGTCGCAACCGAAACCGTGGGCGAACACCATGGTGGTCGATCCCTCGCCCGTCACGTGGACGTTGTTGCGCTTCTGTACGTTCATTCCGGCTCCGGGGCGGCGCTCATCGCGGCGCACGAGCGTGCACTCTACCCGGCCGGCGAATGCCCGTTGGTTTTGCCGGGCGAGCCGGGCGATCGGCGTCGGGGCCGCGCCCGTTTCCGGGCGCCCACCTCTGGCGCCGTCAGGCCGCCTTGATTGGCGCGGACGCGTAGCGCTTGGGAAAGACGACCCGAAACGTGGCGCCTTCGTCGGGGCGCGATGCCACGGAGATGGTGGCGTCGAGCATCGCGCACAGCCTCTTGACGATCGAGAGCCCGATGCCTTCGCCCGGCGCCTGCGCCGCGGCCAGCCTGGCCAGCCGTTGCGCGCCCGGGACATCCTGCGGCGGGATGTGGGCGACCTCGCCGACGGCTTCGGTTCGCGCGACCTCTTCGGATTGGGCCGAAGCCGCGGCGATGGCGCCGGCCAGCGGGCCGCGCGGAGCCTGCGCGAGCCCGGGCCCGGTGTCCTTGACTTGCGCGAACCACTGTTCGGCGGGGTTTGCAGGCTCGTCGCCCCAGCTCAGCGTGACGCCTCCGGAATGGGTGTAGCGCAAAGCGTTGAGCAGCAGGTTCTGCACGACGCGCCGCACCTTGACCGCATCGCCCTCGACGGGCATCGCCTCCGGGCCCCGCGCGTCGAGGAACAGCCCGCGCTCATGCCCCAGCGCTTCATGGGCCCGCGCAAGCTCGGCCATGAGCCGCCCCGCGTCCATGGGCGCGTTCCCGCGCACCTCGTGGCCGCCCTGCAGGCGCGCCAAGCTGGTGACGTCTGCGAGCAGCGAGTTCAGGGATCTCACGTTGCGGTCGAGCGAGGCCAGCAACTTGTCGCGGCGATCCGCGGTGGCCGCGGACGTCAGGCCGGCGGCGGCGATGCTGACCACGCTGAGATTGCCGCGCAGGTCGTGCGCGGCCTCCTGCCACAGCTCCGAACGCTGGGCTTCGAGCGAACGTAGGGATTCCACGGCAGCCTCGAGATCTTTGACCTGGCCGGCCGATTCCGCCTGCTGAAGCTGGAAGAACTGCTCGACGCTGGACGTCAGCGCGGCGCCGTGCGAGCGCGCCCAGAGCGCGTGGACCCGAGCGGCCAGACGCGGCCCTTCCTGCGTGAACGACGCCGCGCTGCGGTCGATCTCCTCCACGACGCACTCGTTGAGGCGCCCCAACTCACGCGTGAGCTCGGAGAGGTCGAATCCCTGCTGCCAGCGATGCAGCCCGTGCGCCGCCCCGTCGCCCCGCTGGGCGTCGTCGGTCGAGGCCGCGTCGGAGCCGAAGTCCGCCGCCAGCCGACGCTCGAAGTCCTCGAGGAGCGCCGTGAGGTGATCGTTGAGAAGCGGGATGGGCAACGTGTCGCCCGCGCCGAGCCTCGGATCGTCGCGGACTCGCGCCCGCCAGGCTTCCAAGATGGCTTCGCGTTCACGGGCGAGGCGCGCGGCGAATGCGGCTAGGGCGGATTTGTCGAGAGGCATGGCATCGGGAAAAGCGGCCCCACGCGGTTCGGGGGCGACGGGAAGATGGAGCAAAGAGGCGGCCCGGACGCGGCGCCCGGTCGGAGCGCCGCCAACTGGGCAGTCGACGTTCGAAGCAGAGGGGGCCGTCGCCAGGGGGATCGCGCTCATCGCGCCCCTCGTTGCACGGCGATGCTCGGCAGCGGTGGAGCCCTATCCTAGCCCGCCGGACGTCGCGCCGGCTGGCGGCCTCTTCGGCGGCTCGAAGAATTTCCGCGGCGGCCCCGGCGACGGGCCTGCATCGGCCCCCCACGAAATCCACGGGCTCGATCGATGGGAAGCGACAGGCGGCGTCCGGTCATTCAAGGGGCCGGCTCGCCCGCGCCGCCTCGTCGCGACGATGGAACAGCCGATACAGCACCGGCAGCACCAGCAGCGTCAAGGCGGTCGATGACAGGATGCCTCCGATGACGACGGTCGCCAGCGGCCGCTGCACCTCGGCGCCCGTGCCCGTCGCGATGGCCATCGGCACGAAGCCCAGGGAGGCCACCAGCGCCGTCATGAGCACCGGCCGCAGGCGGGTCGAGGCGCCTTCCCGCACCGCGTCGTCCAGCGGCTCGCCCTCGCCGCGCCCGCTGCGGATGGACGACAGCATCACCAGGCCGTTGAGCACGGCGACGCCGCTCAGCGCAATGAAGCCGACGGCCGCCGAGATCGACAGCGGCATGCCGCGCAGCCACAACGACAGCACGCCGCCGGTGAGGGCGAACGGTATGCCCGTGAACACCAGCAGCCCATCCTTCACGTTGCCGAACATCGAGAACAGCAGGATGAACACCATGCCGAGCGCCAGCGGCACCACGACCTGCAGGCGCCGCGAAGCGGACTGCAGCTGCTCGAAGGTGCCGCCCCAGGCCGTCCAGTAGCCCGCGGGCACCTCGACGCCCGCGACCGCCTGCTGCGCGTCGGCGACGAAGGAGCCCAGGTCGCGCCCCGTCACGTTGGCGCTGACCACGACGCGGCGCTTGCCGTTCTCACGCGAGACCTGGTTGGGCCCCGGGGCGAGCGCCAGCGTGGCGACCTCGCCCAGCGGAATGTACGAAGCTCGGCCCGCGTCGGCGGTCCGAGGCAGCGGAATCGGCAACCGACGCAGCGCCTCGACGTCCTCGCGCACCGCGTCCGGCAGACGTACGAGGATGTCGAAGCGACGATCGCCCTGGAAAAACGTGCCGGCGTTCCTGCCGCCCACGGCTGTCGAGACGGTTTCCTGCACTTCGGCCAGGGTCAGGCCGTATCGCGCGGCCTCGGCGCGGTCGATGTTCACGGACAGCATGGGCAGCCCGGTCGTCTGTTCGACCTTGACCTCGGTGGCGCCCGGCACTTTCTCCAGCGCGGCGGAGATTCGGCCGGCGGCCTCGTTCAGGACGTCGTCGTCATCGCCAAACAGCTTGACCGCCACGTCCGAACGCACCCCCGAGATCAGTTCATTGAAGCGCAGCTGGATCGGCTGGGAGAACTCGTAGGCGTTGCCGGGCACCTTGGAAGCCTCGGCGCGGATCGCCTCGAGCAACTCGTCGCGGGTCCTGCGCGGCGACGGCCACTGGTCTTGCGGCTTGAGCATGACGTAGCCGTCGGAGACGTTCGGCGGCATCGGGTCGGCGGCGATCTCGGCGGTGCCGGTGCGCGCGAAGATGCGTTCGATCTCCGGGATTTCCGCCTTCAGCGCCGATTCCAGCTGGCGCTGCATCGCCACCGACTGGGTCAGGCTGGTGCCGGGGATGCGCAGCGCCTGGATCGAGAAGTCGCCCTCGTCGAGGTTCGGCACGAACTCGCTGCCGAGCCGGGTCGAGACGGCCGCGCACAGCGCCACGGCGACCGCGGCGAAGGTCAGCACGACCGGCGTATTGGCGAGCGCCAGGCGCAAGGCAGGCTCGTAGGCGCGCCGGGCCATCGCCATCGGCCCGTTCTCCTTCTCGCAGACGCGCTTGCCGATGAACAGCGCCACCGCCGCCGGGACGAAGGTCACCGACAGGATCATCGCGCCCACCAGCGCCAGCAGCACCGTGCAGGCCATCGGATGGAACATTTTTCCTTCAACGCCGGACAGCGCCAGGATCGGGATGTAGGCCACCATGATGATCAACTGGCCGTACAGCAGCGGCCGGCGCGCCTCCTGCGCGGCGGCGGACACCTCGTGGAGGCGCTCGGCCCGCGTCAGGTCTCGGCCCCGGCGTTCCTGGGCGCGCGCCAAGCGGCGCACGGCGTTCTCGACGATGACGACGGCGCCGTCCACGATGATCCCGAAATCCAGGGCGCCCAGGCTCATCAGGTTGGCGCCGATGCCGAAGCGCGCCATGCCCGTGAAGGTGAACAGCATGGCCAACGGGATCACCATCGCCGTGATCAGCGCCGCCCGGAAGTTGCCCAGGAACGCGAACAGCACGGCGATCACGAGCGCCGCACCCTCGACCAGGTTCTTCCGCACGGTCCCGATCGCCTTGTCGACCAGCGTCGTGCGGTCGTACACGGTGACCGCCCTGACACCGGCCGGCAGCGTCTTGTTGATCACCTTCATCCGGGCGTCGACCGCGCGCGACACGGCGCGGCTGTTCTCGCCCATGAGCATGAAGACCGTGCCCAGCACGACCTCCTGGCCGTCGGCGGTCGCCGCGCCGGTGCGCAGCTCGCGGCCGAGCTCGACGGAGCCGACGTCGCGGATACGGATCGGCTGGCCCTGGGCCGAGCCCACGATGATGTCGCGCAGGTCGTCCATCGACTGCACCTGGCCCGGCGCGCGGACGAGGTATTGCTCGCCGCGGCGCTCGATGTAGCCCGCGCTCCGGTTGCCGTTGCCCTTTTCCAGCGCCGTGACGACGTCGGCCAGGCTCAGGCCGTGGGCGCCGAGGCGCTCGAGGCTCGGCGCGACGACGTACTGGCGCTCGAAGCCGCCGATCGAGTTGATCTCGGCCACGCCCGGCACGTTGCGCAGCTGCGGCTTGATGACCCAGTCCTGGATCTCGCGCAGGTCGGTGGCGGTGTAGTCCGACCCGTCGGGCCTCTTCGCGCCCTTGCCGGCCTCGACCGTCCAGAGGTAGATCTCGCCGAGGCCGGTCGAGATCGGCCCCATGCTCGGAGCGACGCCGGCAGGCAGCCGGTCGCGGGCCTCCTGCACGCGTTGGTTCACGAGCTGGCGCGCGAAGTGGATGTCGGTGCCGTCCTTGAAGAGGGCCGTCACCTGCGACAGCCCGTAGCGCGAAATCGACCGGGTCTCCTCGAGGCCCGGCAGCCCGGCCATGGCCGTCTCGATCGGATAGGTCACGCGCTGTTCGGTCTCGAGCGGCGAATAGCCCGGAGCGTCGGAATTGACCACGACCTGCACGTTGGAAATGTCGACGACGGCGTCGATGGGAAGCCGCGCGCAGCTGTGGACGCCGATCGCGGCCATGCCCGCCACGGCCAGCATCACGAGCCAGCGTCGCTCGATGCAGGAACGGATGGTGCGTTCAAACATGGCGCGTCCTTCCGCTCACTCTTCGGCGACGCCGGACTTGCCCAGATCGGCCTTCAGGATGAACGTGTTCGAGGACGCGACCTTGTCTCCCGCCTCGAGACCCTGCAGCACCTCGACGTTCTCGCCATCGTCGCGGCCGACCCTCACGGGCGTCGGGACGAAGCCGGCGGACACGGCTTTGAAGACGACCGGTTCGCCATCGACCGTCTGCAGCGCATCGGCGCCGACGACCAGGGGGGCGGCGCGGCGGTCGCCGAGCACGGCCACGGTCACGAACAGGCCCGGGCGCCAGGCTCCGTTCGGGTTGCCGAGCGTCGCGCGGGCGCGCGCCGTGCGCGTCCGCTCGCCGAGCAGCGCCCCCACGTACGCGACGGTCCCCTCGGCTTTGCTCTCGAAGGCCGACGACGAGACCACGACTTTGCGGCCGACCCGCACCGCCTCGAGATCCTTCGGCGACACCGCGAACTCCGCCCAGACGGTGCGGAGGTCGGCCAAGGTGAAGATGCTCGCGTCCTCCTTCACGGCTTCGCCGGGCGCGAGGTGCTTCTCGACGATCGTGCCTGCGAACGGCGCGCGGATCTCGAACCGGTTGAGCCCGGCGCCGCCGCCGGCCCCGCCGCCGGCGCCGACCGCTTCCAGCTTCTGGCGCGCGTTGCGCAGCGCGATGCCGGCCTCTTGCAGCGCCGTCCGCGCCTGGAGGTAATCCTGCTCCGCGGAGATCTTGTCCTCCCAGAGCTTCTTCTCGCGGACGTAGGCGGCCCGGGCCGCCTCGTGGCGGCGCTGGGCGGTCAGCAGCTCGCTGCGTTGGTCCGACAGCGCGGTGCTGGCGATGACCGCGAGCACTTGGCCTTGCCGGACCGTGTCGCCGAGGTTCGCGGGAACGGCCTGCGCGACGCCCGCCAGGCGCGGCACGACGTGCGCGGTGCGATCCTCGTTGAACCGCAGCTCGCCCTGGAACTGGGTGACGGACTGGATGCTGCCCGGCCCCACGGCCCGGATGGCGATGCCGGCCCTGCGGATCTGCGCCTCGTCGAGCTTGACCTCATGCGCCTCGCGGGCGGACTTCGCGCCGACCTGGCCCGCCGACGCCGAGGCCGCCGCTTCGGGGGCCCGGGGCCCGCCGGCGGCGCCGCGGCGCTCGGTCATGAGCACGCCGGCGCCGGCAACGATGCCGACCGCCACGATGGCCGCCATTGCGGTCCGCTGCCCCGTGGGCCTGGACATGGGAATTCCTTACCGGCCGAGCAAGCGGTCGATGGCGGTGGCGGCCTGCCAGGCCGCGACCAGTGCGTTGAGGGTGCGGGCGCGGGCCTGGAGCAGGGAGCGCTGCGCGTCGATGACGTCGAGGACGCCGAACTTCCCGGCCTCGAAGCCGGCGGTGGAGGCGTCGTACGACCGCTGCGCGGCGGGCAGCACCGTGGCGCGCAGGACGGCGAGCGACGCCTGGGCGGCCGTGAGCCGCGTCGACGCCTGGCGGAGCTCGGACAGGATCCGCACGCGCGCGGCCTCGTAGTCGTCGCGCGCCTTGTCGGCAAGCTTGGATGCCTGCCGGGCCGCGCCCTGGTTGCGGTCGAAGATGGGCAATGGGATCGACACGCCGACCACGGCCTGCGCCTGCCCGAGCCCGTTGTCGCGCTTGGCGCCCACGCTCACGACGACATCCGGCGCGGCCTTGGCCCGTTCGACATCGACCTGCGCCCTGCGGGCATCGATCTCGAGCCGGCCGGAGACGAGCGACGGCGCCGCATCGGCCTCACGCAGGAGTTCGGGCGTCGACGGCCGCGACGGGACATCGCCCGCGCCGCCGTCGACCTGCTCGAACCGAGGCTCGGCGTCGCCCCAGAGCACGGCAAGCGCCTGGCGCGACGAACTGAGCGCGGCCCGGGCCTCGGCGGCTTCGAGCTGGGCGTTCGCGGCATCCACTTGGGCACGCGTCTCATCCACCGGCGACACCTTGCCGGCGGCCACCAGCTTGCCCACCACGTCCGCGGCCCGCGCCGCGAGCCGGGCCGAGTCCTCCGTCAGCCCGACGCGCTCCTGAGCGGCGGCCACCGCGAAGTAGCCGGCGACGACCTCCGCCCTCACCCTGGCGCGCAGGTTCGCAAGCTGCGCCGCCAGGACGTCGCGCGATCGCTCCGCGGCCGATACCCGCGCAGCCCGCTTTCCGCCGAGTTCGATCGGAAATCCGATCGTCGCGGTGGTGGTGCGGGTCGCGGAGCGCGTGTCCTCGACCGTCGCGCTCAGCTCGGGATTGCGAAGAGCTCCGGCCTGTTGGACGCCACCCTCGGCGGCATCGACCTCGTGCCGGGCGGCCAGCAGCTCGAAGCTGCGCGTGGCCGCCAGCTGCTGGGCCTGGTCGAGGGTGAGGCGCGTTTGATCAGCCGTCGTCGGCTGCGCCGACGCGGCCAGGGGGCTGGAGAGGAGCGCCGCCAGCCCAAGCGGCCATAGGAGTCTTTTCATCGAATCTCATGGTTGGAACCGAGGATTCGACGAGACGGGCGGCAGGGGAACGACCGTCTCGCCGGCTAGGCGAGACGAGGCCACTGTGGACGGTCGGGGGTCCGGGGAGGCGCCGAGGCGCTGATGGACGGCTCGGTGAAGTTTGCCGGCGACGGTTGCGCCGCCGCGACGGCGGACGCCACGAGCGGCACGATCGCGGGATGGCCCGCGTGGCAGGACGCGCAATCGTCGTCCTGCGCCAGCGTGCCGCCGGGCGGCTTCTCGCCGTCGGCGCTCTTGTGCACGTGGGCGTGGTGCCCGAAGTGCATGGCGGCCGTGGGCGACGGCTCGTGCCCGCAATACGTGGCCGCCACCGCCCAGCTGAACTGGAACAGCAGCGCAAAGGCCAGGAAGGGCGCAAGCAGGCGTCGCATGGACGGGATGGTATCGGAACCCGACGAACGCGTGGGTGACGGGGTGGCCGTGGAACACGGCCGTGGTCGTGCGGTGGACGGGCGTGCACGACATGCCGGACGGCTCGCCCTACGACAACCACGGGGATCACGTGATCCGCATGCGCTGGGGGAAAGCGCGGGAGATCGACGCGAACGAAGGCTCTCAGCTGGTTGCCGCGGGTTTGCGGATCTGGGCGGCGCACGGCGTGGAGGAAGCGCTCGCCGAGCCCATCCTGAGTTGATCGCCTCCGCCGGGATGGGGGCGCACAGATAACACGAGACGATGCCCAACCCCGCTCCGTTGAGGATCAGTCGATGGATGGAGAGCGCTTCATTGACGGACACGCGCGGATCGATGGCGACCTCCGCGGGCTCGGCGCCGTCCTTGGCGAATCGCCATGTGCGCGAACGGCCATCGGTACCGGGCATCTCGATCGCGTCATGGCGCGCCAGCTCCCCGGGCGCGGCCGGCTTGCCTTTGCGCTCGAGATAGGCGGGCGAGGCGCAGAGAATGCGCCGCATGGAGCCCAACCGGACGGCGATCATCGACGAATCCGGCAACGGCCCCAGCCGGATCGCGACATCGACGCGCTCGGAGATCAGATCGGCCGGGCGGCTGCTGAGGTCCAGCGACAGATCCACCTTCGGATGGCGCAATAGGAAATCCGGCAGTTGCCGGGTCAGCACATTGATTCCAAAGCCGACGCCGGTGCTGACGCGCAGGCCGCCGCGGATTTCACTGGCCAGGTTGCCGACATGGTCGATCGCCGCCCCGAGCTCATCCAGCGCGGCGGCGCATCTGGCCATCAGGCTTTCGCCGGCGGCGGTGAGCTCGACTTCGCGCGTCGTGCGGTGGAACAGGCGAGCTCCCAAGGCCGCCTCCAGCCGGGCCACGCTTCGGCTGACGCCGGAGCGCGGCAATGAGAGCGCGCGCGCCGCCGCCGAAAAACTGCCGAGCGAGCCGACCCTTTCGAAGACGCGCAGATCGTTGAGGTCGAGCACGTTGGATGGCTCCTGCTGTGGGGATGGCGGGAATCTAGCCGATCGGCTCGCCGGCGCGGGCATGGCGGCCCGCCGACCTCCGCTGCACCGAGAATGTCGGCCTGGAGACGCCGCCGGCCGCCCATTCCGACGGCCGGGCGCTTCAGACAATCCTCGAGGAGACCGAACGATGACTCCCTATGTCCAAGCGGGCCCGATACCGACCGGTTTGAAAGAAGAAAGGAAGACGGACTGGAGGTCGGACACGACGCCGTCGATCCTTTATTTCGTCCACGGCACCGCGGTGGATCCGGCCTCCGCCCACCGGATCGGCATTTCGCCCTTGCATTCGCGCGAGCTGCTGCTGGTCGGCGACACCCAACAGACCGTCGGCGGCGGCCGGATGATCTTCACGTTCCGCGCCTGCGCGGGGACGAACCTGGACGCCAGCGCGGAGAAGTCCGCCGCCTGCAAGCGCCTGTGGGGGCTGGATGCCCACTACTACGTTTTCCGCGTGCCCGCCGGCACCACGTATTGGAGCCAGGACGCGGCCCTCGCGCTCGGGAAGGAAGTGGCCTTCGAATACGCCTTCGACAGCGCGGACATCGTCGAATACTGGGCGCCCAGCTCGGGTTACGTGCGCGGCCCGAACGAAGCGAACAGCCCCCGCACCCAATTCCAGAAAGTCCCGTGGCACAGCTACCTCGCGTCGCGGACGGCCGCGCTGCAGCAACTGGCGCTCGAATAGCCGGCCGCCGCCGTCCGCCGCCGCCCAGCCCCCGGGGCCGGCCGCCGGACGGCGAACCAGGCCGTCCAAAACGCCGGGCGCGGCGTTTCAGGCCATGCAGCTCTGCAGCAACTCCGCCAGCACCGCCATCGGGTACGGCTTCTCGATGAACGGGATCGCCTCGCTCTCGATCTCGGCGCGGAACGCGTTCGCGTAGCCGGTCGTCAGCACGGCGGGGATGCCGGGATGGCGGCGCCGGATCTCGCGGATGAGTTCGACGCCGTTCATGCCGCCGGGCATCATGATGTCCGAGAACACCAGGTCGGGCCGCAGACCGCGTTCCAGCGTGTCGAGCGCGGCGCGGGCGTCGCCGACGCGGATCGCGCGGTAACCCAGGTGCGACAGCATGTCGACGACGAGGGCCGCCACGTCCTCGTCGTCCTCCACCACCAGGATCGCCGGCAGTTTTCCGGGCGGGGCGGGCGCGGCGGGCGACTGGCCGGAGGCGGTTTCCGCCGCCTCGGCGCAACGGGGCAGGAACAGCGAAACGGTCGCGCCCTCGCCCTCCTCGCTGCGCACCTCGACCCGACCGGCCGAACCGGTCACGAAGCCGTGCACCTGCGACAACCCCAAGCCGGATCCCTTGCCGATGTCCTTGGTGGTGAAGAAAGGCTCGAAGGCGCGCGCCTGCACCTGGGCGGACATGCCCGTCCCGTGATCGGCCACCGACAGCCGCACGAAGTCCGCCGATGCGCCGGCGCCGTCCGGGCATGGAACGTTCTCGGCGGAGATCGTGATGGTTCCCCCCTTGGGCATGGCGTCGCGCGCGTTCACGCAAAGGTTGAGCAGCGCCAGCTCCAGTTCATTCGGATCGGTGCGCACGCGCCAGAGGCCGGGCGCCCATCGCGTCCTGATCACGCTTTCGCCGCCCACGGCGCGGTCGAGCATCGTGCGCATCGATTCGACCCGGCGCTCCAGGTCGACCGTCGCGAGCTCGAACACGGTGCTCCGCGAGAACGTGAGCAGCTGGCGGGTCAGGTTGGCGCCCCGGTCGACCGCGCGGCGCATGCCGTCCAGCATGCGTCCGCGCACCGCGGGGGTGCCGTCTCGCGCCAGCACGTTGATGCCGCCCGACACCACCATGAGCAGGTTGTTGAAATCGTGCGCCACGCCCCCGGTGAGGCGGCCGATCGCCTCGAGCTTCTGCGAATCGCGCAACGCGGCTTCGGCCGCCTTGCGGACGGTGACGTCGACCGCTTCGACGAGGAAGGCGTCGATGGCGCCGGCCGCGCCGCGCACCGCCCGGAACGTGAAGTCGAAATGACGCGGGATGCCGTCCGCCATCCTCAGGCCGAGCTCGCGCTGCGCGGCGGGCTGCAGGGCGGCCGCCGCCAGGCCGTCGCGCACCCGCTGGGGGGCGCCGTCGGTGGGCGCGAACCATGGCGTCGACCACAAGGGCTGCCCGGCGACGTCGCGGGCCTGCCGCCCCACGAGGCGCAGCGCCGTCGGGTTGACGTCGAGCACGCGGCCGTCCAAGGCCAGCAGCCATTGCAGTTGGTAGCTCGATTCGAAGATCGTGCGCAGCTGCGCCTCGGATTTCGCCACCTCCGCCGCCGCTTGCCGCCGCGCGCGGTTGAGCTTCAGGTTGGCCATCACGCGCGCCACGAGTTCGCGCGCGGTGAACGGCTTGGTGAGATAGTCGTCCGCACCCGCCGACATGCCCTCGATGCGGGCTTCCTGCCCGGCGCGCGCGGACAGCAGGATGACCGGCGTGTCGCGCAGCCCCGCGTCGCCGCGGACGGCCTCCAACAGCTGGAAGCCGTCCAGGCCGGGCATCATCACGTCGCTCAGGATCAGGTCGGGCGCGCGAGCCCGCGCCGCGTCCAGCGCCCGTTGCCCGTCCGGCACCGCGACGACCGCGAGGCCGCGCTCGCCCAGGAGCCCGGCGACGTAATCGCGCATGTCGGCGTTGTCGTCCGCGAGCAGCACGGTGCCGACCTCGTCGGCGCCCGCGTCCTCCGCCCGGGACGCCGGCGCGGCCGCGTCGGCGGGCAACCATCGGACCGCTTCCTGGACGAACGCCTCGGCGCGGGCTTTCTTGCGTCGAGCCGCCGAACCGCGGCGGTCGGGGGGCCAGGCTTTGTCGCTGAACGGCAGGTGCAGCGTGAACGTGGTGCCGCGGCCCAAGTCGCTGCGCACCTCGATGCGGCCGCGGTGCAGCTGCACCAGCTCATGCACGAGCGCCAGGCCGATGCCTGAGCCCTCGAACGAGCGCCCGCGGGCGCCGGCCACGCGGTGGAACCGGTCGAACAGGCGCGGTATCTCCGGCGCCGGGATGCCCGTGCCCGAGTCGATCACGCGGACGCGCGCGCCCGAGCCGTCGGGATCGGCGTCCACCTCGACCCGGATGCCGCCTTTGAAAGTGAACTTGAACGCGTTGGACAACAGGTTCAGCAGGATGGTTTCCCACAGCGCGGGGTCGAGGTCGACCGGCTTGGCGAGCGGCTGCGCGGCGATCTCGAGCGACAGCCCCGCCCGCTCCGTCGCGGAGCGGAACACCGACGCGACGTCGGCGGTGACCGCGGCGAGATCGGCCGCTTCGAACTCGGCGTCGACCCGGCCCGACTCCATGCGCGAGAAATCGAGCAGCGAGTTCACGAGGCGCAGCAGCCGCAGCGCGTTGCGGTGGGCCACGTCGAGGCGCGCGCGCTCGCGGGCCGGCAAGGCGTCCGCCTGCGCCAACACGTCTTCGAGCGGCCCCAGGAGCAGGGTGAGCGGCGTGCGGAATTCATGGCTGACGTTCGAGAAGAACGCCGTCTTCGCCTGGTCGATCGCCGCGAGCGCTTCGGCCCGCCGGCGTTCGTCCTCGAGCGCGCGCACGGAACCCAGCAGGCCGGTCAGCGACGACGCCATCATCCGGATGAAGTCCAGGTAGGCGTCGTCCAGCGGCAGCCGCGAAGAAACGCCGGCGATCAGCACCATCGGCGGCTGCCCGAGGCCGGGAATCGCCAGCGTCAGCATGAAAACGCGGCTCGGCGCTTCGTCGTATGGGCCGCAGGGCCCGCGCGACCGCGCTTCGGCGAACCCCGGCAGGTCGCCCACGGCGAACACCGCCACGTGCCCGTCGCGCGCGCAGTCCGCGACCCGCTGCGCAGGCAGCGCGACGGTCGAAGCTCCGGACGCGGCGACGCCGCCCGACGCCGACAGCCGATAGCCGCCCCGCCCGTCCGCCTCGTACACCAGCAGGAACGGCACGTCGTAGGGATGGCGCCCCAACACGTCGACGACGACGCCCGGCAGCGAGCCGGCGGCGTCGATCTCCTCGATCGCCGTGGCGAGGTCGCGCAGCGCCCGGGTGCGCCGCTCCAGGAGCATCGTCGCGGTCGTCTCCGTGACGGGATGGAACAGTCCGCCGATGGCGCCGTCCTCGGCCCGGATCGGCGAATGGGAGAACGTGAAGAACGTTTCTTCCAGGTAGCCGTTGCGGGTGAGGAACATCCGCTGGTTCTCGAGGTAGGACGTCTCGCCGGCGAGCGCCCGCTCGAACGGTTCACCGATCGCGGGCCAGGCGCTCGCCCAGGTCGCGCTGTAGTCCTCGCCCAGCGCGCGCGGATGGGCCTCGCCGCAGACGACGCGGTAGCCGTCGTTGTAGATCTGGACGCGGCCCGGCCCCCAGACGATGTTGATCGGGAAATTCGACGCCAGGCACAGGCTGACCGTCGTGCGCAGGCTTTGCGGCCAGTCCGCCACGGGGCCGAGCGCCGTGCCGGCCCAGTCCTTGCGGCGGATGAGTTCCGCCATTTCGCCGCTCCCGGTCAGGAAGCCACTGTCGTGCTGACCAGTCGTCGCAGCAGTTGCCATGGAGGGCCGTTCGTTGTCGTACCCTCATGATGGCAAAAACGGCGACGGCGTGCCAGCGGCGTTTGCGTGCGGCGGGCCCGCGCGCCTGGGCGAGCCGCGTGCGGGAAGGTCAGAACGCCTGCAGGATCGCCCGCCGCCGCTCACGGTACTCGTCTTCGGAGATCAACTTGTCGGCATGCAGCCGATCGAGGATGCGCAGCTTGGCGGCCGCATCCGCGTAACGCGCGTCTTCATTGGCCGGCGCGACGACGGGCG
>JBEVLR010000275.1:0-5906 GCA_040509075.1 Burkholderiaceae bacterium
CCGGCGCGCCGCCCGCGCCCCGCGCGCGGCGCGCCGCGGCGGCGGGGGTCACATGGCGACGGTGCCGACCGGCTTGAGCTCCACGTGCTCGCCGAGCTCCTGGTAGGAGTAGACCGGCAACTGCGGCAGCCGCGCGGCGATCAGCCGGCGCATGTAACGCCGGATGTCCATCGACGTGACGAGCGCGACGGGCTTGCCGGCGCCCGCGTTCGCGAACGATTCGATGGAGTCGATCAGGTAGGCCGCGGCGTCCGGCGACAGCGCGAGGAAATTGCCGGTCGGCGTCTGCTTGATCGCGCCGCGGATGTGCTGCTCGACCGGCAGGTCCAGCAGCACCGCCGAGAGTTCGCGCTCGCCGTCGGCCGCCCGGTGCGCGAGGTAGCGCGACAGGTCGCCGCGCACGTACTCGGTCAGCATCAGCATGTCCTTTTCCTTCGCGCCCCAGGTGATCAGGCTTTCGACGATGCCGCGCGCGTTGCGGATCGGGATCTGCTCCTCGAGCAGGCGCCGCAGGACGTCGGCGATGCGCTGCGGCGGCAGCACCTTCTGCAGCTCGGCGATCAGCGTCGGGTAGTCCGTCATCAGCTGGTCGAGGATCCACTGCACCTCCTGCACGCCCAGGAACTGCGAGGCGTTGCGGCCCATCAGCTGGATGCAGAAATGCGCGATGACCTGTTCCGGGTTCCATGCGCGCGCATCGGGCGGCGCGCCGCCCTGGTCGATCCAGAAGCTGGGCGTGGCGTCCGAGCCCAGGCCTTGGCCGCGGCGGGCGACGAGCTTGCCGGCGATCGCGGCGGCGTCGATGGGCCGGCCCTCGGCGTCGGCGCGCACGTCGGGGAGCATCACTTGGCCCGCGGGGAGCTCCATCATCAGCTGCGGCACGTCGAACAGCAGGATTTCGCAGTGCGACGGCGCCAGCTTGTCCGAGATCCACATCGTGATGCCGGGGAACGGCAGGCCCAGGCGATCCTGCAGCTGCGCCCGCTCGACGTCGAAGCCCTGCTGCAAGCTCTCGTTGGACAGCCGCAGCGCCAGGTCCGGCGCCAGCCGCACGCCGACCGGGCTCGAGAAATTCGGGGCGCGGTCCAGGATGGCGGGCGTGTCGACCTTGCTGCCCGAGCGCTGCATCGCGTTGACGGGCGTCGTGCCGAGCTCGCGGCCGGATATCGGGCTCTTCTCCTGGCGCAGCTTGTAGCCCGCGAAGGAAAGGGCGCCCGCCAGCAGCACGAACAAGGCGCTGGGGAAGCCCGGCACCACGGCGAAGCCGAGCAGCAGCAAGGCGGAGAAGAACAGCGCGTTCGAGTTCGTGCTGAGCTGATGCCCCATCTCCTCGCCGACCGACGATTGCTTGACCGCCGTCTGGTCTTCCACGCGCGTGATCATCACGCCGGCGGCCACCGACAGCAGCAGCGACGGGATCTGCGACACCATCGCATCGCCGATCGACAGGACCGAGAAGCGGTTCGCGGCCTCGCCGGCGGTCATGGCGTGGTAGCTGATGCCGACCGCGATGCCGGCCACGATGTTGACCACCGTGATGATCAGGCCCGCGATCGCGTCGCCCTTGACGAACTTCATCGCGCCGTCCATGCCGCCGTGCAGCTGGCTTTCGATCGCGAGCTTCGCGCGCTTCCTCTTCGCCTCGTCCGGCGTGAGCAGGTTGTTGCGCAGGTCGGCGTCGATGCTGAGCTGCTTGCCCGGCATGCCGTCGAGGGTGAAGCGCGCGCCGACCTCGGCCACCCGCTCCGAACCCTTGGCGATCACGATGAACTGCACGGTCGTGATGATGACGAACACCACCAGGCCGACGACCAGGTTGCCGCCCACCACGAGGCGGCCGAAGCTGTCGATGATGTGGCCGGCCTGCGCGTGCAGCAGGATGGATTTCGTCGACGCGATGTTCAGCGATAGCCGGTACAGCGTCGTGAACAGCAGCAGCGACGGGAACGTCGACAGCGACAGGATGTTGGGGATGTGCAGCGTGATCATCAGGATCGTGACGCTGATCGCGATGTTGATCGCGAGCAGCGCGTCGATGATCGGCGGCGGCAGCGGCAGGACCATCAGCGAAATGATCGCGACGACCATCCCGACGACGCCGAATTCGCCGACCGCGGGCAATTTGAGTGCTTTCAGCATGGAAGGCTCCGGTTCTCTCTTTGTGGGCCAATGGCGTCGACCCAGCGCAGCAGCGCGGCGACGGTTTCGAACATCTCGACCGGGATCGGCGCGTCGACCTCGGTCAGGTAGAGGCGCCGCGCGACGGGCGGGTTGCCGATGATGGGGACCGAGGCCTCGTGCGCGTAGCGGCGCAGCTCGGCCGCGTTCTCGTCGACCCCCTTGGCGACGACGCGCGGCAGCGGATGCTCGTCGGGCGCGTAGCGGATCGCCACGGCGTAATGGGTCGGGTTGACGACCATGAGGTTGGCCAGCGTGACGCGGGCGCGCGGCGCGGCTTCGAGGAGCTCCCGGGCCAGGCGCTTGCGCTCCTGCTTCATCTTGGGGTCGCCCTCGTGCTCCTTGTGCTCGCGCCGCACTTCCTGGATGGTCATGCGCAGCTTGCGCATCAGCATGTGGTGCTGGATCTTGAAGTCGAGCAGGCCGATGACCAGCGCCGCCACCGCCATCGCCGCGACGAAGCGGAACATCGCGTCCCACAGCAGCTTCGACAGCTGCGGCAGCGGCTGGAACATCGAGTTGGCGACCAGCGGCGCGACCCAGAGGAAGGTCTCGTAGACCATGATGCCGACGATCGCCGCCTTCACCAGCATCTTCAGCAGGTCGATCATCGACCGCATCGAGAAGATGCGCTTGAGGCCGGACAGGGGGTTGACGCGCTCGAGGTTGGGCGTGACGGTCTTCGTCGAGATGGCCACGCCGCTCGTCTGCACGATGTTGGCGATCAGCGGGGTGATCATCGAGACGATCAGCATCGGCAGGACCGCGTAGATCAGGTCGCGGAACAGGATCGGGATCTGCGCTTCCAGGTTCTCCATCGAATGGTCGTGGCCGCCGACGAACTGCAGGGACGTCGTCACGGCGGCCTTCGCCGCGTCCTTGATGGCGGGCGCGCACATGAGGAGCGTGATCAGCGCGAACAGCATCGTCACGGACCCCGTGAGGTCGGTGCTGCGGGCGGTCTGACCTTCCTCGCGCGCCTTCCGGAGCTTGTGTCGTGTGGGTTCTTCGGACTTTTCTTCGGCCATGGAAACGAGACTAGTCCGTCGCCCCGCACATCGGGCCCCGCGCAGCGAAGCGCCCGCTCGGCAAGCGAAGCGCGCGCCGGCGCCGGCCGGGCCCGCCGGATCGCTTCGCAAAGGACGCGGGCGCTTCGCGGCGCCGCCGCGGATGGGCTCCCGACCTCGCTACCGTGGACCCACGCGAATCCACGAACCATCGCAGGATGAATCCGATGCAACCAGCCGCCAACACGACGCCGATGCAACCAGCCGCCGACGCCCCCCTGCCGGACTACCTCGTTTGCAGCTCCGACATCATCGCCGGCATGGTGCGGCTGGCGAACGCCGGGACGATGCAGACCTACCCGAAGATCATCATCGACCTGAACGACCTCACGCTGATGGCCGACGGGATGAGGCTGCTGCGGCCCAAGCTCGAGGCGCTCGCGCTCTTCGACGCGCACCGCCACATGGCGCTCGGCCAATGGAGCGAGGCGATCCACCACTTCTCGGCGCTCCTGGAGCGCGCGCCGGATTTCGGCGCCGCCCGCGTGCTGCTGGCCCTGTGCATGTACAAGCTCAACAAGCCCGACTGGAAGCATTTCGTCGCGCAGGGCCTGGACAAGGACAGCGAGAAGGAAGCGCGCCGGCTGATCGACACCATGATCGCGCACGAAGACCTGCAGGTCGAGATCGCCAAGGCGCAGGCCGGGCGGCCCTTCATGCTGCCGCCGTCCTGCCACCGCTACGTCTATCCGGACGCGTACGGCGACGAATCGGACGCCGCCGCCGCCGCGGACCCCTCCGCCGACGCGATGCGGCACGCGGCCGAACTCTCGCTGCGGCAACCGGCGCAATCCGCGCCGGCGCCGGCGCCGCGCGCGGCCGACCTGTCGGTCATGCACCCGTCGCTTTACCTGCGGAGCTGACCCAAGGCTGCGCCCCGTCAGATCACCGTCCATTCATCAATTTTGGAGAACGCTCATGGCCCTACCGATGGAAGTCCATTCGCTGATGCGACACGTCTCGGAGAGCGCGGCGGGCGCTGCGATGCCCCCGAAACTGGAAGCCCACAGCCAGCTCGGCGCCCAGTTCGAGAACCTGATGAACCGCAGCAGCGCGCCGCCCAAGGTCGCCAGCGACGAAGGATCGGAAACCGTCTCGAAGCTCGTGCTGGATCAGCAGAGCCAGATCGACTCGACCCTGAACGACGTGGACAAGGTCATGCACGACATGCCGAACATGGGGGTCAACGAACTGACCTCCTCCGTCATCCGCGTGTCGGCCGAATTCGTGTCGATGCACGTCAACATCACGACCAAGATGGCGGTCGTGAATTCATCCAAATCGGCGTTCGAGACGCTGATGAAGCAAGGTTGATCATGAACTCCCGAAACACCTCCCCCATCCTCTCGGCGTCGGGCCGCGCGACGCGCGCCATCGCCGTCGCGGGCCTGCTGCTGGCGCTGGGCGCCTGCGAAGACGAGCTGTACCGGAACCTCTCGGAGCAGGACGCCAACCAGATGATCGTCGCGCTCGAGCAGGCCGGCGTCGGCGCGTCCAAGACCACCTCCGACGAGGGCCATACGTGGACGCTCATGGTCGGCCACGACGACATGGCCGCCGCGATGCAGACGCTCACCGACCGCGGCCTGCCCGAGAAGCGGTTCGACAACCTCGGCGAGCTCTTCAAGCGCGACGGCCTCGTGTCGACCCCGACCGAGGAGCGCGTGCGCTTCGTCTACGGCCTGTCGCAGGAGCTGTCGCAGACGCTGTCGCGCATCGACGGCGTGCTGGTCGCGCGGGTGCAGATCGTGCTGCCGAACAACGATCCCCTGGCCGACCAGGTCAGGCCTTCGTCGGCTTCGGTCTTCATCAAGTACCAGCGCGGCTTCGACGTCGGGACCTTGAACGCGCAGATCAAGACGCTCATCACGCACAGCGTCGAAGGGCTGACCTACGACCAGGTCAGCGTGACGGCCGTCGCGGCCGACCCGACGCCGGCCGTCAAGCGCGCCTCGGCGCATTCGCTGATGCCGATCGCGATCGGCGCCGGCGCGCTGTTCAT
Source organism: Burkholderiaceae bacterium (assembly GCA_040509075.1). Lineage (GTDB taxonomy): Bacteria > Pseudomonadota > Gammaproteobacteria > Burkholderiales > Burkholderiaceae_C > Scleromatobacter. The sequence continues at coordinate 5,248 of JBEVLR010000275.1, forward strand.
GCTGAGCGCGGTGTCGCTGTTCGTCTGGCTGCAACGCGGCAAGCCGGCCCAGCGCTCGCGCAACGCTTTCGAAGCGGTGGCCAACCGCATCCGCCGGCTGACACCGGGGCGCAGCAATGCGTGAAGAGCCCGTGCTCGTCGACCCGCCCGTGTCCGACGACGCGGACGGCGCGGCCGCCGATGATTCGCCGGTCTCCGAAGACGGCGGGGAGCGCCTGGCGCGCGCCTCGGCCTGCTTCGGCGAGATGGCGCGCACCGCGGCCTGCTGGGCCCACCCGTCATGGCTTTCGGCGCCGCTCGGCCTGGACGAATCCGCCGCCGCGCGCCTGCAGCAGACGCTCGCGGCGGGCCCGTCCGAAAGCGCCCGGTCGGTCTCGGCCGCGCTGCTGCAGCATTGCCGCGTCGGCCCGGCGCCGTTCGCGGCGCTGGTCTCGCGCAAGATCCGCCGGCACGCCGCCAGCGCCGCGCTGTTGTGCCTGGTGCCGCCGGCCACGCGGCTGCGCATGCTGCGGATGCGCGCGCTGATCGGCCACACCGACGAGCTGCGCCGCATGATCGACCGTCCGGCGCGCGAACGCCTGTCGCAGGCGATCGGCGTGCCGTTGTCCGAATTCGTCGCCCGCACCGGCCACGGCGCGCGGCGGTCGGCGGCGCGCGAC
>JBEVLR010000276.1:0-9198 GCA_040509075.1 Burkholderiaceae bacterium
CAGCGCGGCGGCCGCGCGGTGCAGCGCCAGCGCGAGCCGGCGCTCGTCGATGGGCTTGGAGAGGAAATCGTCCATGCCGGCCGCCAGGAACTTCTCATGGTCGTCGCGGGTCGCGTTCGCGGTCAGCGCGATCATCCACACCCGGGGATCGAGCGCGCGCACGCCCTCGACGCCCGCGCCGCGGATCGCGCGCGCCGCCTCGATCCCGTCCATCACCGGCATGCGGCCATCCATCAGGATCAGGTCGAAATCCTTCTCGGCGCAACGCTGCACCGCCTGCAGGCCGTTCTCCACGAAGCAGACGTCGTGGCCGAGACCCTGCACGAACGCCTGCACGATGACGCGGTTGGCGTGGCCGTCCTCGGCGCACAGCAGGTCGAGGCGGCAGTCGAACCCGGGCACGGCGTCCGGCGCCGGCGGCGGCACCGGAGCCCCCACCGCGACGGGCAGCGACACGCGGAACGTGCTGCCCGCGCCGGGCGCGCTGCGCAGCGTGATCTCGCCGCCCATGCCGCCGACCAGCTCACGCGCGATCGTCAGGCCCAGCCCGGTGCCGCCGTACTTGCGCGTCGTCGTGAGGTCGGCCTGTTCGAAACTCCTGAACAGGCGCTGTTGGTCCTGTTCGGAAATGCCGATGCCGGTGTCCTCGACCTCGATGTCCAGCCGCAGCCCGCCCGCGCCGCAGGGGCCGCAGGCGACGCGCACCCGCACCGTCCCCGCCTCGGTGAACTTGAGCGCGTTGCCGATCAGGTTCAGCAGGATCTGGCGCAGGCGCACCGGATCGGAGCGCAGCCAGCGCGGCACGTCCGCGTCGACGTCGCCGAGCAACGACAGGCCCGCCTCCTGGGCCCGCAGATCGAGGAGTTCGACCAGCGACCGCACCATCTCGCGCAAATCGAAGTCGACGGACTCGAAACGCATCTTGCCGGCTTCGATCTTCGAGAAGTCGAGCAGATCGTTGACGATCTCGAGCAGCGCCTCGGCGTTGCGCAGCGCCAGCGACACGCGCGAACGCGCCTGCTCCGGCATCGGCTCCCGCAGCCCCAGCTGCAGCATGCCGATGATCCCGGACAACGGCGTGCGCAGCTCGTGGCTCATCGTCGCGAGGAACCGCGATTTCACGCGCGTCGCCTCCTCCGCCCGGTCGCGCGCCCGGCGCAGCGCCTCTTCCTGGCGCTTGTGCGCGCGCGCGTCGCGCACGAACGCGGCCGCCGCCCAGCCGAAGCCACTGCGGTGGGCGGTGAGCGAGAGCTCGACCGGCAGCGGGCATCCGGCCGAGTCGAGCGCGTCGAAAGCCCGGACGGTGCCGGAAAACAGCTCGTCTCGGGCATCGCACAGCGCGGCGATGCCGCCCGTCGCGGCGATCGCGGCGCGGAGCTCGGGCAGCGGCAGGATCTCGTGCACCGGGCGTCCGAGCGCCTGCGCCGCGCCGCGGCCGAACAGGCGCTCGGCGGCGGGGTTCCAATACGACAGCGCGCCCCGCTCGTCGAAACCGATCACCGCGTCGGCGGCGGCCTGCAGCATCAGCTCCACGCTTGGCGGCTGTGGGAGGCGGGCCCGTTCGCCGGCGGGCCGGCGCCGCTGCCGCACGAGCACGTTGACGATCAGCGTCAGCATCGACGCGCCGAACAGCAACCGCGCCGGCATCGGGCAGCCGCCGTCGCCGAACGCGCACCCGAGCTCGGCCGCCAGCCAGGACAGCGACGCGGCGCCGATCATCAACGTCAATTCACGGCGGGAATTCTTCGGCAGCAAGCGGCAGGCTCTTTCGGCAAAGGGGCGGCGGCCGGGCGTGCCGGCCGGGACGAATTGTCCCGCTTAATCCGCCCGGATCGTACGGCGCGCGCGACGCCGCGCGGCATCTTCCCCCGCTCTCTGCGGGCCGCGGCGCTTATACAATCCGGGACTCGGCCCCGCAGGCGGCTTGCGGGCCGGAGACGCTTGCGCCGGAATGCGCCGCATGAAGGTTTCCCATGAGCCCCGATACTCCGCCCGGCATCACCCTCCGCGGCATCATCCCCCCTCTGCGGCTGGCCGATTTCGGGCTGGCCGCGTTCGACATGGATTCGACGCTGATCGACATCGAATGCGTCGATGAAATCGCCGCGGCGGCGGGCGTGAAGCCCCAAGTCGCCGCGATCACCGAGGCCGCGATGCGCGGTGAGCTGGCCAACTTCAAGGAAAGCCTGCGGCGCCGCGTGGCGCTGTTGAAAGGCGTTCCCGAACGCGCGCTGCAAGAGATCTACGACCGCAAGCTGCGCTTGAACCCCGGCGTGGAGACCTTCGTCGCGGCCGTCCGCGCCGCGGGATTGAAGACGCTGCTGGTCTCCGGCGGCTTCACGTTCTTCAGCGACCGCGTCGCCGCGCGGCTGCGGATCGATCATGCACGCGCCAACGTGCTCGAGATCACCGACGGCCACCTCACCGGCCGCCTGGTCGACCAGCCCTGGGGCGACATCTGCGACGGCCAGGAGAAGCGCCGCATGCTGCTGCAGACCTGCGCCGACCTCGGCATCGGCCCGTCGCGCGCGATCGCGGTGGGCGACGGCGCCAACGACTTGCCGATGATGGGCGCCGCCGGCCTGTCGATCGCATACCACGCGAAGCCCGCGGTGCGCGAGAAAGCGATGCTCTCGATCGAGCATGGCGGCCTGGACCGCGCGTTGGAAGTGCTGCGCCGATAATCAAGCCGCTCGCGGGCGAGCGCCGGCGACCGTGGGAGCCGCCATTGCCCGTCGGCGCCGCCGCTCACCCGCCCGAACGGAAGTCCAAGCAAAGCGAGGAATCCGGCTCCGCCGGTCCCGACGCGAACGGCCCCCTCGGGGGGCAGGGAGCGCCAGCGACCGTGGGGGCCGACATCACCACCTGTCGGACCGCATCAACGGCTCCCACGCTCCGCCGCGCAGCTGGTAGACCGCGACCGCGCCATACCGCTGTTCGCCGTCGGGGCCGAAACGCATCGAGTTCGTCATCGGGCAATTGCCGTCGAAGGTCTTCAGCGTGTCGAGCAGCATCTTGCGGTCGAGGCTGGCGTCGCGCGACAGCGCGTCGGCGACGAGGTAGACCGCGTCGTACGCGTAATGCGCGCCATAGATCGGATCGGCCTTGTACAGCTGGCGGAATTTCTCGAGGAAGGCCTTGCCGCCGGGGAATTCCTTCGGTTCGACGATGGACGAGGTCGCATAGACCGCTCGGATCGGGATCGTCTTCTGCGGCAGCATGTCGGTCTTGATCGAGTCGCTGCCGACGATCGTCATCTTGGTCAGGCCGGCCGCCGCGAGCTGCGTCATCATCGCTTCGACCTGGAAGTCGCTCAGCGTCGTGATGATCAAGTCGGTCTTCTTCGCCGTGAATTCGGCGATCAACGGCGCGAATTGCGTGGTCTTGTCGTCGAGCGACTTGTGCACGTCGACCTTCTTGCCCAGGCCGGTGAGCACCTTGGCCGCGGCGTTGACCAGGCTCTTGCCGTACGAAGAACCGTCGTCGACGACGGCGAAATGCTCCATGCCGGGCAGTTGCGCCGAATAGGAGCCCAGCGCCTTCGCCTGCAGGTCGTCGTTGGCGACCAGGCGCAGCGTGGTCGCCAGGCCGAGCCGGGTGTATTCCGGTTTGGTCGAGATCGCGAGCTGCGGGATGTAGGCCGCCGCGTAGATCGGCGCGGCGTGGATGCTGACGCCGGAGTTCAAGTCGGCGATGGCGACTTCGACGCCGGCGTCGACCAGCTTGCGCGCCGCCTCCTCGCCGCCTTCCGTGCTGCGTTTGTCGTCGGCCGACACGATCGCGAGCTTCACCTTCTTGCCGTTCACGTTGACGCCGCCGGCCGCGTTGATCTCGTTGACCGCCATCTGCGCGCCGTTGAGCATGTCCTGGCCGAGCAAGGCGCTTTCGCCCGACAAGGGCTGCGCCACGCCGATGTTGACGACGTCGGGGATGCGATCGCAACCGGCGACCAGCGCAGTGCAGACCATGCCGGCCGCGGCCGCCATGCGAGCCGCGCGGCTCGTCCAACCACCGGGAAAGCGACACCTGGAATGCATGTGTTTACCCTCGACAACTTGCTGGCGGCCGGCTGGCCGATGTGATGCGCGGCAATATGCTTTGCCGTCGGTCGATTATCGAAGGTCGAGCGGAATTAACTCGCCGTCCACCGCATCGAACGTCTTCGAATATGTCGAATAATTGGCGCCGGACGCGTCAAATGCACCCTGCAAGACACCGTTGCGCCCCCGGGCCGCCCGGCGGGCGACGCCGGGCCGTTCAATGGATCGCGACGCCGGTGCGCGACTGCACGTCGTCGCGCGACACGCCCGGCGCAAGCTCGACGAGCGCCAGGCCGCGGGCGGTCACGTCGAGCACGCACAGGTCGGTGATGATGCGGTCGACCACGCCCACGCCCGTCAGCGGCAGCGTGCAGGCGGGGATGATCTTCAGGTCGGTCGAGCCGTCTTTCTTCGTGGCGACGTGCTCCATCAGCACGACGACGCGGCCGACGCCGGCGACCAGGTCCATCGCGCCGCCCATGCCCTTGACCATCTTGCCCGGGATCATCCAGTTCGCCAGGTCGCCGCGTTCGCCGACCTGCATCGCGCCGAGGATGGCGAGGTCGATCTTGCCGCCGCGGATCATGCCGAAGCTGTCGGCGCTGGAGAAGATGCTGGAGCCCGGCAGCGTCGTCACCGTCTGCTTGCCGGCGTTGATCAAGTCCGCGTCGACCTGGCCTTCCGTCGGGAACGGGCCGATGCCCAACAGGCCGTTCTCGCTCTGCAGCCAAACCTCCATGCCCGCGGGCACGTGGTTGGCGACGAGCGTCGGCAGGCCGATGCCGAGGTTCACGTAGAAGCCGTCCTGCAATTCGCGGGCGGCGCGCGCCGCCATTTCGTCTCGCGTCCAAGCCATGGTTCGTCGCTCCTGATTCCTCATTTCCTGACGGTACGCTGTTCGATGCGCTTTTCCGGCGCGGCGTTCAGCACGATGCGGTGCACGAAGATGCCGGGCAGGTGGATCTGGTCGGGGTCGAGCGCGCCGGTTTCGACGATCTCCTCGACTTCGACGACCGTGAGCTTGCCCGCCTGCGCGACGTTCGGGTTGAAATTGCGCGCCGTGCGGCGGAAGATCAGGTTGCCCGACTTGTCGGCGATGTGGGCCTTGACGAGCGAGACCTCCGGATTCAGCGCCCGCTCCATCACGTAGCGGCGGCCGTCGAACTCGCGGATCTCCTTGCCTTCGGCGACGACGGTGCCGACGCCGGTCTTCGTGAAGAACGCCGGGATGCCCGCGCCGCCGGCGCGCAGCTTCTCGGCGAGCGTGCCCTGCGGCGTGAATTCCAGCCGCAGCTCGCCGGCGAGGTATTGGCGCTCGAATTCCTTGTTCTCGCCGACATAGCTCGAGATCATCTTGCTGATCTGGCGCGTGGCGAGCAGCTTGCCGAGGCCGAAGCCGTCGACGCCGGCGTTGTTGGAGATGACCGTCAGGTTCGTGGCGCCGCTGTCGCGCAGCGCGTCGATCAGCGCTTCGGGGATGCCGCACAGGCCGAAGCCGCCGACGGCCAGCAGTTGGCCGTCCTTGACGACGCCTTGCAGCGCCGCGGCGGCGCTCGGGTAGACCTTGTTCATGCGCGCTGATCTCCTGGAGAGGATGTGGATGCGTGGGAACGTGCCGCCGATCCTAACTGCAAGCCCGCCGCACGTGGCCGGGCAGCGCCACCGTCTTCTTGCCCGGGAAATCGAACCAGACCAGCGTCGCGCCGCCGTTGGCCGCGACGGCCTCGGGCGCATCGGCCGCCGCGAGCGTGAAATACGTGTCGAGGCTCTTGCCGCCCGGCGCGGCCACGTAATGGCGCGCGACCACGTCGCCCGGAAATCCGATCTGGCGGATGAAGTTGCAGAATCCGTTGGCCATCACCGGCCCGACGCCCGCGCGGTCGGGTCGCGCATCGAGCCGCCCGAGCCAGTCGACGCGCAGGATTTCGAAATAGCGGAAATAGAGCGTGTTGTTGACGTGGCCCATCGCGTCGAGGTCGCCCCAGCGGACGGGGATGCGCATCTCGTGGACGAGCCTGAGGCCCTCGGGCAGGTCGAAACGCATCGCTTCAGAGGCCGAAGCCGTCGTCGGCCTGGAGCACGGCCCCGTTGATGAAATGGCTCTCGTTGGCGCACAGCATCAGCAGCGCGCTGTCGAGGTCGGACGGCTTGCCGATGCGCTTGCGCGGCATCATCTGCACGAGCTTGCGGCCGGCGTCGGTCGACCAATGGTGGCGATTGATCTCGGTGTCGATGTAGCCGGGGCACAGCGCGTTGACGTTGATGTCGTAGCGGCCCCATTCGAGCGCCATCGCGCGCGTCATGTGGATCACCGAGGCCTTGCTCATCGCATAGACGCCGATCTGCGACAACGGGCGCAATCCGGCCGTCGACGCGACGTTGACGATGCGGCCGCCGGTGTACGTGCCGGGGGCGGCCCCGCGCGCCCGCGCGATCATCCGCTTGGCGACCTCCTGCGCGACGAAGAACGCGCCGCGCGCGTTGACGTTGAACACGTAGTCGAAATCCTCGGGCGAGACGTCGGTGAGCTTCTGCGTGACGCTGACGCCGGAGTTGTTGACGAGGATGTCGATGACGCCCATCTCGGTCTCGGCGTGCGCGACCGCCGCCTTGATGCTGTCCGGGTCGGTGACGTCGAGCTGCACGACATGCGCGTCGCCGCCGTTCGCCTCGATCTCGGCGCGCAGCGTCTTCAGGCGCTCCAGCCGGCGCGCGGCCAGCACGACGCCGGCGCCGCACTCGGCCAGCGTCTTCGCGAACTGCGCGCCCAACCCGCTCGACGCGCCCGTGACGAGCGCCACGCGGCCCGCCAGATCGACCTTCATTCCCATGGTGCGAACTCTCCTGTGTCGGGCGACGATAGCACGCGCGAGGGCCGTCGAACGGTCGTGCTATTTCCGGGCTCCCCTCGTAGAATGCACCTCGGCCGGCCGGCAAACGGGCCGGGCCCGGCCTGCTCGCCCCCGTCTTCCGGAAAGACCCGCCCATGACCCCACAGGAACTCGTCGCCCGGTACGGCCCCCGGGAAACGATGGCGTACGACGTCGTGATCGTCGGCGCCGGCCCCGCCGGCCTCTCGACCGCGATCCGGCTGAAGCAGTTGGCGGCGCGAGATGGCCGGGAGCTGTCGGTGGTCGTGCTCGAAAAAGGGTCGGAACCCGGCGCGCACATCTTGTCGGGCGCGGTGATGGATCCGCGCGCGATCACCGAGCTGATGCCCGACTGGAAGGCCGAAGGCGCGCCGCTGGGCCAACCGGTGACCGGCGACGAGGTGCTGTTCCTGTCGGAGGCCGGGGCGAGGCCGACCCCGGCCTGGCTGATCCCCGAGTGCATGCGCAATGACGGCAACTTCGTCGTCAGCCTCGGCGACGTGACCAAATGGCTCGCGGCCCGGGCCGAGGCGCTGGGCGTGGAGATCTTTCCCGGTTTCGCGGCCGCGGAGGTGCTTTACGGCGACGACGGCGCCGTCGAGGGCGTGGCCACCGGCGACATGGGCGTCGGCCGCGACGGCGAACCGCACGAGGGCTTCCAGCTCGGGATGGAGCTGCACGGCAAATACACGGTGTTCGCGGAGGGCGCGCGCGGCCATCTCGGCAAGCAGGTGATCGACCGGTTCCGCCTCGGCGAAGGCCGCGACGCGCAGAGCTGGGCGATCGGCATCAAGGAGCTGTGGGAGGTTGCGCCGGCCAACGCCCGGCCCGGCCATGTCGTGCACACGGCCGGCTGGCCGATGAAGGACGACACCTTCGGCGGCGGCTTCCTCTACCATTTGGAAGGCGGCAAGGTGGCGCTCGGCTTCGTGATCGGCCTCGATTACGAGAATCCGTGGATGAGCCCGTTCGAGGAGATGCAGCGCTGGAAGACGCACCCGGCCGTCCGTGCGCACATCGAAGGCGGCCGGCGCCTGTCTTACGGCGCGCGGGCGATCAACAACGGCGGCCTCCAGTGCCTGCCCAAGCTCGTGTTTCCGGGCGGCGCCCTCGTGGGTTGCGACGCCGGCACGCTCAACGCGTCGCGGATCAAGGGCAGCCACGCGGCGATCAAGACCGGCATGCTGGCCGCCGAAGCGGCGTTCGCCGCGATCCGGGAAGGCCGCGCGGGCGACGAGCTGTCGGCGTACCCGGCCGCCTTCGAGGCCAGCTGGCTGCACGCCGAGCTGCGGCGCACGAAGAACTTCAAGCTGTGGTTCAAGAAGGGCAGGCTCGTCGGCCGGCTGATGACGGGCGTCGAGCAATGGCTGCTGCCCCGGCTCGGGATGCCGGTGCCGCCATGGACCCTGCACTCGACGCGCAAGGACAACGAATCGCTGCGCCCGGCCGCCGACATGCCCAGGATCGATTACCCGAAACCGGACGGCCGGTTGACGTTCGATCGCCTGAGCTCCGTCTTCGTCAGCGACACGAACCACACGGAAGATCAGCCGGTGCACCTGACGCTGAAGGACCGCGCCATCGCGGTGGACGTCAACCTCGCGAAGTACGCCGGCCCCGAAAGCCGGTACTGCCCGGCCGGCGTGTACGAGTTCGTCAAGGAAGCCGACGGCGCCGACCGCTTGCAGATCAACGCCCAGAACTGCGTGCACTGCAAAACCTGCGACATCAAGGATCCGACCCAGAACATCGTCTGGATCGCGCCGGAGGGCGGCGGCGGCCCGAACTACGCCGGCATGTGAGCGCCCGCCCGGCCGGTCAGATCGGCTCGACCGTCACCGCCACCCGCGGCGCGTTCCCGGAGCCGCCTCGGATGACGCCGCGCAAGGGCGCCACGTCGGCATAGTCGCGCGCCCAGGCGAGCGTCACGTGATCCTGGCCGACCCGCACGCCATTGGTCGGATCGAGCGCGAGCCAGCCGTGCGGCGGGCACCAGACCGCGACCCAGGCATGGGAGGCGTCGGCGCCGACCAGGCGCGGCCGGCCGGGCGGCGGTTGCGTGAGCAGGTATCCGCTGACGTAGCGCGCCGCCAGGCCCAGGGAGCGGCAGGCGCCGATCAGCACGTGCGCGAAATCCTGGCAGACGCCATGGCGCAGTCCCAGCGCCTCGAGCGCGCCCGTGGTGACCGAAGTGCTCTGCGGCAGGTAGTCGAACTCGTCGTGGACCCGGCGCATCAGCGCCAGCGCCAGCTCGACGACGTCTTCGTTGGCGTCGGCGTCCGGGCGCG
>JBEVLR010000277.1:0-11185 GCA_040509075.1 Burkholderiaceae bacterium
CGACGGCGCCGCTTCGTTTCGACGAATGAACGTATAAGTGGCGTCTCCCACGCCCGATCGACATCGATCGTCCCCGCCGATGAAACCTCTCGATGCCACCGTCGTCGCCGTGACCGAGCGCATCCGCCGGCGCAGCGCGGCGTCCCGGGCCGACTATCTCCGCCACGTCGACGCGTTGCGCGCCCGGGTCCGCGGGCCTGAACGGATGGGCTGCGCGAACGTGGCGCATGCGTTCGCGGCGATGCCGTCCGGCGACAAGCTGCGGGTCGTCGCCGAGCGCGCGCCGCACATCGGCATCGTCACGGCCTACAACGACATGCTGTCGGCCCACCAGCCCTACGAAAGCTATCCCGAACAGATCCGCGCCGCCGCGCAGGCGCTCGGCGCGACGGCGCAGGTCGCCGGCGGCGTGCCGGCGATGTGCGACGGCGTCACCCAAGGCGCGCCGGGCATGGAGCTGTCGCTGTTCTCCCGCGACACGATCGCGATGTCCACCGCGGTCGCGCTGTCGCACGACGTGTTCGATGCCGTGCTGCTGCTGGGCGTCTGCGACAAGATCGTTCCCGGCCTCCTGATCGGCGCGTTGCAGTTCGGCCATCTGCCGTGCGTGTTCGTGCCGGCGGGGCCGATGTCGACGGGGCTGTCGAACGACGCGAAATCGAAAGTGCGCGAGCAGGCCGCACAAGGCCTCGTCGGCCGCCCCGAGCTGCTGGCGGCCGAAAGCCAGGCCTACCACGGGCCCGGCACCTGCACGTTCTACGGCACGGCCAATTCCAATCAGATGCTGCTCGAGGCCATGGGACTGCACGTGCCCGGCGCCGCGTTCGTGCACCCGCACGACGGCTTGCGCGCGGCGCTCACGCGCGAGGCCGTGGCGTCGGTGCTCGCCCTGACGCGCGGCCGGCGCGACCTGCCCATCGGCGTGCTCGTCGACGAGCGCTGCATCGTCAACGCGATGGCCGCGCTGTTGGCGACCGGCGGCTCGACCAATCACCTGATCCATTGGGTCGCCGTCGCGCGCGCGGCGGGCATCGCGATCGATTGGTCGGATTTCGCCGACCTGTCGTCCGCGATCCCGCTGCTGGCGCGCGTCTACCCGAACGGGAGCGCCGACGTGAACCAGTTCCAGGCGGCGGGCGGCCCGGCTTTCGTGCTGCGCGAATTGTTGCGCGCCGGCCTGGCGCATCCCGACGTCGGCACCGTCAGCGAGCGTGGCCTGATCGCGTACGGCGACGTGCCGTCGCTGCGCGGCGGTGCCGTCGCGTGGCGCCCCGTCGCCGAAGAACCCGGAGACGCCGGCGTCGTCCGCCGCGCGTCGGAGCCGTTCAGCGCGACGGGCGGGTTGAAGCTGCTCGAAGGCAATCTCGGGCGTGCGGTGATCAAGGTGTCCGCCGTGCCCGAGGATCGCCATGTGGTCGAAGCGCCGGCGCGGTTGTTCGATTCGCAGGAAGACTTGCTCCATGCGTTCGAGGCGGGCCGGCTCGAACAGGATTTCGTCGCCGTCGTCCGTTGGCAGGGGCCGCGCGCGAACGGCATGCCCGAGCTGCACAAGCTGACGCCGCCGCTGGCGGTGCTGCAGGGCCGCGGCTTCAAGGTGGCGCTGGTGACCGATGGCCGCATGAGCGGCGCATCGGGCAAGGTGCCGGCCGCGATCCATGTCAGTCCCGAATCCTTGGGCGGCGGCGCCTTGGCCAGGGTGCGCGACGGCGACATGATCCGCGTCGACGCCGTCGCCGGCGCGCTGAACGCGCTGGTGCCCGGCGACGAGTGGGCGGCGCGCGTGCCCGACGAGCGTCCGCAGCCGCTCGCCGACGCGCATGGCGCCGGCTTCGGCCGCGCGCTGTTCGCCGGCATGCGCCGCAACGTCACCACGGCCGAGGAGGGCGCCTGCACCTGGCTGTGAAGGTCTCCCGGCTTGCCTGCCCCCACCGGACCCACCCGGAAAGAACGCCATGAATCCCCTCGAACTCGCCGGCTTCGGCCCTGTGATCCCGGTCATCGTGATCGATCGTCCCGAAGACGCCGCGCCGATGGCGCGCGCGCTGGTCGCGGGCGGCATCCGCGTGCTGGAAGTGACGCTGCGCACGCCCGCCGGCCTGCCCGCGATCGAGGCGATCGCGCGCGACGTGCCCGAGGCGGTCGTCGGCGCCGGCACGGTGCGCAACGCGGCCGATGCGCGCGCGGCGCATGGCGCGGGTGCCCGCTTCGTCGTCAGCCCGGGCTACACGCCGGCGGTCGGCGCAGCTTGCCGCGATCTCGGCATGGCGCTGCTGCCCGGCGTGTCCACCGGTTCGGAGGTCATGGCGGCCGCCGACGACGGCTTCACCTTCCTGAAGCTGTTCCCCGCGACGGCCGTCGGCGGCATCGCGCTGCTGAAAGCGTTTTCCGGCCCGTTCGCCGAAATCGCCTTCTGCCCGACCGGAGGCATCACGCCCGAGACCGCGCCGCAGTTCCTCGCGCTGCCCAACGTCGAAGTCGTCGGCGGTTCCTGGTTGACGCCCGCCGAGGCGATGGCGCGCGGGGACTGGGCGCGCATCACGCAGATCGCGAAGGCCGCGTCGGCTTTGCGCCCGCGCGCCGACGCCCCCCGGCCTTAGCCCGAACCGGACGCGCATCGGCGCCGTCGCGCGGCTGCATTCGCTGCGCGAGAGGCCCGCTCGCGGCCCGCAGGCCCAGCGAGGCGCCCGTCCCGAGCGCCTGCGCGATGCCCGCCGGGTCGTCGGCCGAGCGGTTCCGGCACAGCTTGAACTTGCCGTCGATCCGCGTCATGTCGATCGTCGATGCCGACGATCGCACGCAGCCTCGCGAGGAAATCCGGCGTCGCATCCGCGACGTGCCGCGCAAGCGCGCCTCCCGGTGGGCTCGCATGACGAGTGCGCGCAGCCAAGTCGGGTCTTCTGTCGCACGCGGCCGGCCGTGAGCTTCGCCGCGCTCAGCCCTGCTTGGAGTTCGGCTCGGCGAGACGCAGGCCCGCGGCCCATGGAACAGCGCGGCTCGGCGCCCGCGCGGATCCCGGCGTTGCGAGCGGCGCAGCGCGCATCGACATGCGGATCAAAACGAATTCGATGAAGAAAAACTTCGCGGAACAGGTTTTTGTTTCGCATATGGGTGGACTGGCGTCGATGGCGGCCGCACCATGCGCGTTCCCAGTAGACCGGACGCCGACGCGGCCGGATCGAAGTCGAGCCGAACCAACATGACCGTCACGCGAACCTCCGATCTGCCTGAACCGTATTTCGCTGACGGTCAGGCCCAGCCCCTGTATCCGAGAGACGGCATCCGGATGATCGAGAACGCGTATCCGGGCCAGAGCCGAACTGCCGACTGCCGGCTGACCGACGATTTCGAGCAGGCGCCGCCCGACAGGTCCGTCAGCCCCACGATCCACTTGGGGCTGTGGAGCCAGCTCCAACGCCGATCGCTGCCTCCTCGTGCGATCCTGGAGCACACCGTCATCGCGCACGTCAACGGCGGCTATCCCTACGACAACAACGAATGGGTCCTGTACAACATCAATCGTCAGCGCTATCCGACCTACATGGATATCCAGACGCAGATTCAGAAGCAAGACGAGGTCGCTTCGTTCCTGAAGCAGCGCTATGTTCCGGAAGGATCCTCGTTCCTGGACGCCTGCGCCGGACTCGGCCGGGTCGCCCATTCGATGACCGGATGGTGCAGACGGACGCAAGCGGTCGACATGGACAGGCCTTCGTCATCGGTGTTGCAGGCGTGCGTTCCCGGGCTCGATTACGTCGAATCCACTCTTGCGGACTTCGCCGGGTCCAGCCAGGAACGTTTCGACGTCGTTTTCTTCGGCAATTTCAGCCCTGGCGTCAGCGTGCGGTCCGCGGACGAATTGATATCGAATGCGAGGCGCGACTTCCGGGACGCCCTCGGCAAGACCGAGGTGGGCGGAATCTGCATCGTGGGGTTTTGTTCGATGAACGGGAAATACGCTGAGCCCGGCCATTGGAGCGAGATGCGCCCGTTGCTGCTGGAGCGGTTCGACAGGGTGGACACGGAGTGGGTGACGCTGGGCGGCATGTTCTGCCTGTTGATCGCGTCGGGACCTAAACATGGGGCGTCTTCGTCGGCGGGATGAACGACCGGATTGAATCCGTGCGCGGCGAGCCCTCGCCCGCCCGACGTGCTGGAAGAACGGACCGCCGAGCGCGGTTGAATCGGCGCCGCGGACCGGCTCAGTGTTCCGGCCCGATCGCGATGTAGAGCCGCGCGACGTCCGCCGCACCGTCGCCGCCCTGCACCCCGCGCAGCGCCTGCACGGCTTTCGCGCGGGCCTGTCCGGATTGCAGCATCGCGATCCCGAGGCGCAGCTGGGCATCGCCGGGATGCTTCAGGTTGTCTTTCGCGATGCCTTGCCGGATCAGCGCGATGCCTTGGTCGAACCGGCCCATCGACGCATATTCGGTGCCGATCGCGACCAGGTCGTCGCCGTCCCTGGCGGCGGCCGCGGCGGCCGCGCGCTTGGCGATCGATCCCACGGCCTCGGCCGCGCTCCGGTTGGTCAGGTCGCGCAGGCGTTGCTGGCGGGCGGCTTGCGCGCCGGTGCCGAGGGCGCCCTCGCCGTAACCTCTGTCGACGACGGCTTTGGCTTCGGCCGGCAGCTCGGCTTGCAGCAGCAACTGCGCCATTTCCATGTAGTCGGCGGCCGTGGTCAGGTTGCCGGAGGCCAGTCGAAGGCGCAGCAGGTCGAGCGCGAAGCGCGACGAGAAACCCGGTTTGCCCCCGAGATCGGACAGGTAGATCCCGACGTACTGCCTGTTGGACGGATAAGCCGTGGCCAATTTCTCCTTGACCTGCAGCTCGCCGGCCTTGTTGCCGGTGTGCCGGTAGGCATCGGCCAGCCGCAGCAGATCGTCTTCGGCCGGGCGGCGGCCCGCGGCTTCGGCGGCCCGCACGTTGGCCGCCTCGTCGCGGGCGATCGTCGCGTAGTCGCCGCTGGAGCTTTGAAGATAGGCCTGCAGCTCGCGCAACGTGGCGCTGGCGTCGCCGTCGGCCTTGGCCTTGTCGGCCCATTGCTGGGCCTTGGCGTTGTTGTGCAGCTGCACGTACAGGCCGGCGATCGATTCGGCCAGCGCGCCGGCTTCGTTGCCGGGAACCCTGCCGGTGGCGAACGCGCCTTCCAGCGCCCGCGCGGCGGCGCCGTTGTCGCCCAGGCGCTGGTAGGCCGCGCCCCGCACGCGGTCGAGCAGGTATTGGTCTTCCGCGCCCGAACCGGCGACGCCGTTCAGCCGGGCCAGCGCTTCCTTCGCCTTGCCGGCGCGCAGCAGGTCGCCGGCGTCTTTCAGCGGCTTGGCCACGGCGGGGCTCACCGCGTGCGCGGCGGGGACATGCGAAAAGCCGGCCGCGAGCAACGCGGCCGCCAGGAGATGAGAAGCCTTCATGGGAATTCCAACCAGGTGGAGTGCCGTCGTCGAAGCGCGCGGGAGCACCGCGCGGCGCGCCTGGCGGGGGAGTCCGGCAGGCTCAGCGCGTGAACTGTTCGTTGCCCACGATGCCGATTTTGGTGACGCCGAGGCGCTGCGCTTCCGCCATGACCTCGGCCACGTATTTGTAAGGCGCCAGCTTGTTCGGCTCGAGGTGGACTTCGGGCTGATCGGGCATCCGCGTGACCCGGTAGAGCCGCGTCTGCAGGTCGGCGCGGTCCTTGACGGCCTCGCCGTTCCAGCCGATCGTGCCGTCGAAGTCGACCGTGACCTCGATCACCGCCGGCGGCGTCGGCGGAGGGGCATCGGACGCCACCGGCATGTTCAGCTTCACGGCATGGGTCTGGATCGGGATCGTGATGATCAGCATGATCAGCAGCACCAGCATCACGTCGATCAGCGGCGTGGTGTTGATGTCGACCATGACGTCCGCGTCGTCGCCGGCGGGGTTCATGGGATCGGCGGGGTTCATGGACATCCGTTTTCCTCAGCTGTTCGGCGGGGGTTCGGTGATGAAGCCGACCTTCGCGATGCCGGCGCGCTGGCAGGCGAACACGACGCGGCCGATCGACTCGTAGCGGGCGCCCTGGTCGCCGCGGATGTGCACTTCGGGTTGCGGCGCCTGCTTCGCCTTCTCGGTGAGCATCGCCGCCAGTTCGTCGATATCGCGGATCGGGCGCGCGTTCCAGTAGACGTCGCCGTCCCTGCTGATCGCCAGCAGGATGTTCTCGGGCTTCGTCACGGTGACGACGTTGCGTTCCTTGGGCAGCTCCAGCGGGATCGACTGCGTCACGACGGGGATCGTGATCAGGAAGATGATCAGCAGCACCAGCATCACGTCCACCAGCGGGGTCGTGTTGATGCTGGAATTGATTTCTTCCTCGCCGTCGTTCTCGCCCCCGTTCGGGCCGACGTTCATCGCCATGAGGGCTCCTTCGCTCCAGGCAGGTTCGGGCGCGGCGCGGTCAGCGCTTGCCGGCCAGCAGCACGTTGTGCAGGTCGCCCGAGAACGCGCGCACCCTTTCCATCACCGACTTGTTGCGGCGGATCAGCCAGTTGTAGCCCATGACCGCCGGAACGGCGACGGCCAGGCCGATCGCGGTCATGATGAGCGCCTCGCCGACCGGCCCGGCGACCTTGTCGATCGAGGCCTGGCCGGCGATGCCGATCTGGGTGAGCGCGCCGTAGATGCCGATCACGGTGCCGAACAGGCCGACGAACGGGGCGGTGGAGCCGACCGTGGCGAGGAACGCGAGGCCGTCCGACAGGCGGCTCTGGATGTTCTCGACGGCGCGCGCGACGCTCATCGAGATCCAGGTGTGGCGATCGATCTGTTCGACCAGCGTGCCTTCATGATGGTCGCTGGATTTCAGGCCGCTTTCGGCGATGTAACGGAACGCGCTGCCTTCCTCGAGCAGGCCGGCGCCGGCCTTGATCGACCCGGCCGTCCAGAAATTGTCGCCGACGCTGGCCGCGCTCCTGAGCATCTTGTGCTGCTCCCAGAACTTCGTGAAGATGATGTACCAGCTGCCCATCGACATGATCAGCAGGATGATCAGGTTGAACTTGGAGATCGCGCCGCCGTTCGTCCACAGCGCGCCGAGGCCGTAGGGGTTGTCGATCGTCTCCTTCACGGCGGCGGCCGGCGCGGGCACCGGTGCGGCGGCGCCGTCCACCGGCGCGGCCACGTCGGACGCGGCGGCGGGCGCGGCCGATTCGGGAGCCGACGCCTGCGCCGACGACGGGACGGGAACGGCGAAGGCCGCCAGCGCGAGGAGCGCGACCGCGAAGGGATGGCGCATCGAGTTCAGAAAAGACATGGATCCTCCAGGAAAAATGGATGCCGGCTGCGGTGCGCGGCGTCTTCGGGCGGCCGGGCGGCGCTCATTCGAGTTTCCAGGTGTAGAGGACTTCGACCTGGGTGCCGACGGGACGGCCTTCGCCGTCGATGCCGACCTTGATCGGACAACTCGCCAGGGCCGCCTTCGCCGCGTTGTCCAACAAGCGATGTTCGCGCGATGCGCCGGACGAGCCGATCACATCGGCGGCCGTCACCTTGCCGTTCGCGTCGACCGTGAAACGGATGTGCGAGACGCCGACCGCACCTGCCCGTGCCGCGGCCGGAGGGTAGTCGGGGCGGCACGACGGGTCGTTCGCGTTGATGATCGCCGGACGTGCGGCCGCCGGGGGCACCGGGGGCGCCGGGGGTGCGGGCGGCGCCGGCGGTGCAGGGCGCGGCTCCGGCGGCGGCGGCACGCTGGTCGCGACGATCTGCTGCGGCTGCGGAGGCGGCGGCGGCACGTCGACCGGCGGCGGGGGCACATAGACCGGGGGCGGCGGCAGATTCTTCGGCGGCGGCAGCTCCTTGGGCGGCGGCGGCGGGGGCGGGGGCGGCGCATCGACCAGTTTCGTCTCGGTGACCACCACCTTGTCGACGACCTTCTTGGCCAGGCCCGAAATCAATGCGTAGGCCAGCAGCACGTGCATGACGATGACGACGATCAGACCGGTGGGATGCTTGCCCGGATGGCGCTGGGAATCAGCAAAATTCACTCGAAATCCTCCAGACGGCCCGGCCGGGCACCACATCTTCCTGATCGGTCGCCAGCGTCGTGGCGGCGCAAAACCAGTGAACTATATCGTGATCCGGTTGACGGGAGCTTTGCAGTTTCCCCTTGATTTTCGACGGCTTTATGGCCGTTTCGCCGAACTGAATCTTGTTTTGATGCGAATCGGCAGTGGCACTGACGGTCGGCCGTGGCTGGCCACGTTCAGCGGCGACGAATCCGGCGGCCCGGGCCGCCGGCTTGGGGCTCCGCATTCAGGCGGCCGAGCCGGCCCCGGCGAGATGGCCGCGCAGCGTCTGCAGCGAATCGGCGTCGTCGATGGATTTGTCCCAGCGCAGCCGAAGCATGCGCGGAAACCGCACCGCGATGCCCGACTTGTGCCGCGGCGAGGCCTGGAGGCCTTCGAAGCCGAGCTCGACGACGAGCGTCGGCGTCACGCTGCGCACGGGGCCGAACTTTTCGGTGGTGGTCTGGCGGATGCGCTGATCGACCCGGCGCATCTCCTCGTCGGTCAAGCCGGAATAGGCTTTCGCGAACGGCACGAGCCGGCGTGGATTCGCCTCGTCGCCGGCCTCTCCGTCCCACACCGCGAACGTGTAGTCGGTGTAGAGGTTGGCCCGGCGGCCGTGGCCGCTCTGGGCGTAGATCAGCACGGCGTCGATCGTGTACGGATCGACCTTCCATTTCCACCAGGTGCCGACGTCCTTGGTGCGGCCCGAGCCGTAGCGGCCGTCGCGCTGCTTGAGCATGAGCCCCTCGACGCCCCGCGAGCGCGATTGCGCGCGCAACGCCGCCAGCGCCGCCCAATCGGGCGCATCCACCCGCGGCGAGATCTGCAGCGCGCCCTTCGCGGGCGCCGACGCCTCCGCGACCAGGGCTTCGAGCCGTTCGCGCCGCCTCCACTGGGGCCAGGCGCGCGCGTCCGCGCCATCCGCTTCGAGCAGATCGTAAGCCAGGAAGGCGACCGGAGATTGCGCTAGCAGCTTCTTCGCCACGGTCTTGCGGCCGATGCGCTTTTGCAGCTCCGCGAACGGCTGCGCGCGCCCGTCGCGCCAGACGACGATCTCGCCGTCCAGCACCGTGTGGTCAGGCAGCGCCGCGTGCATCGCGTCGAGCTCGGGGAATCGCCCGTTGAGCAACTCCTCGCCGCGCGACCACAGCCAGGACGCCGCGCCGCGGCGGATCAGCTGCGCGCGGATGCCGTCCCATTTCCATTCGACGATCCAGTCGGAAATCCCGCCCAGCGATTCCACCGGCGCTTGCAGCGGATGCGCGAGGAAGAACGGGTAGGGCTGGCCCGATTCGCCCTGGGGTTGCGGCTGCGGGTCGATCAGCAGCGCGAAGCGCGCGGCATCGGGCGCATGGTGCTTGTCGGTGTAGCCCATCAGCCGCTGCGCGAGCAGCTTAGCGTCGACCCCCGCGCTCTCGGCCAGCGCGCGCAGCACCAGGTTGCGCGCGACGCCGACGCGGAATCCTCCGCCGATCAGCTTCGTCAGCAGGAAACGGCCGGGGGGATCGAGTTCGTTCCAATACCGCTTCAGCGCCGACGAGACGGCCTCCGGCGGCTTGCCGCGCAGCGGGATCAGCCGGTCCTCGATCCACACGTGCAGCGGCAGCTCGACGGTGGCCGGCGCCGGCGGCAGGACGTGGGCGATGGTCTCGGCGAGGTCGCCGACGACGTCGTAGCTTTCGTCGAACAGCCATTGCGGGATGTCCGCCAGTTCGCGTGCGGCGGCGCGCATCAGCGCGGCGGGCACGGTCTGGCGGGGTTTGCCGCCCGCCAGGAAATAGAGCGCCCACGCGGCATCGGCCGGCTGGGCGCGGCGGAAGTACGCGAGCAGCGCGTCGGTCTTCTTCTTCGTCGACGTCGTGCTGTCGAGCGCCGAGAACAGCGCGGCGAAATCCTTCATGGCGAGCCGGCGTGCGCCGCGTCGTCGCCGCCGTGTTCCTGGTCGTCGCCGTATTCGGTTTTGAAGGCGCTCGCCTGCAGGCCCCGTTCGCCGAGATGGCGCACCAGCGGATCGACGTAGCCGTGCGTGACGATGACGCGCGGCGCGCCGGTGGCGGCGATCGCCTGCAGCAGGCCGGGCCAGTCCGCATGGTCGGACAGCACGAAGCCGCGATCGACGTTGCGGCGCCGGCGCGCGCCGCGCAGCAGCATCCAACCCGACGCGAACGCGTCGCTGAAATCGCCGAAGCGCCTCGTCCAGGCGCTGCCCTGCGCGGACGGCGGCGCGATCACGATGCAGCGGCGCAGGTCCGCGGGCGCCAGTTCGGCGACGCCGTTCGTCGGCGGCAGCGCGACGCCCGATCGCCGGTAGGCTTCGTCGATCGTGGCGACCGCGCCGTGGACCACGATCGGCCCGACGCCGGCGTCCAGGCCCGTCAGCACCCGCTGCGCCTTGCCGAACGAATACGCGTACACGATCGATGCCCGGCCCGATGCGGCGTTCGCGCGCCACCACTCGTTGATGTCGTCGAAGATCCGCTG
The DNA here is from genome assembly GCA_040509075.1 of Burkholderiaceae bacterium. Classification (GTDB taxonomy): domain Bacteria; phylum Pseudomonadota; class Gammaproteobacteria; order Burkholderiales; family Burkholderiaceae_C; genus Scleromatobacter. The sequence goes on from JBEVLR010000277.1 coordinate 10,506, forward strand.
TTGAGGCGCCCAGCGGAACACCGGCAGGCCGAAGGTGGATTCGGTGACGAAGACATCGCACCGCACCGGCTCGAACGGATCGCAGGTCGCGTCGGGGCCGGTCTTGTAGTCGCCGGAGACCACCCACACGCGGCCACCGTGCTCGAGGCGTATCTGCGCCGATCCGAGCACGTGGCCCGCCGGGTGGAACGACACCTTCACGCCGCCGTGCACCAGCGTCTCCCCATAAGGCAGCGCTTGCAGATCGACCGGGCCGACGCGGCTGGCGACGACATGCCGGCCCGCTTCGGCCGTCAGGTAGCGGGCGTGGCCGGCGCGCAGGTGATCGCCGTGCGCATGCGTGATGAGCGCGCGTTCCACCGGCCGCCATGGGTCGATGTGGAAATCGCCCTGCGGGCAATAGAGGCCTTCTGGGCGCGTGACGACGAGATCGTTGCGGGCGGAGTCCAAGCTATTTCCGGAGGTTGGGCACGAGGGCGGCTCATGGCCGAGCAAACCATGTTCCTCGTGCGCCTCGGGCGCGTCGCGGCCCGTGCGCCTGCGGCGGCCCGCGCCTGGGCGCGTCGATTGCCGCCGGCCGCTGCCGTCGCGCGCGGCGCGGCCGTCGAACGCGTCGGCGTCACCAGGAGTTCCCATGCACCGCTCGATCTGGAAGGGCGCCATCGCCTTCGGCCTCGTCC
>JBEVLR010000278.1:0-3329 GCA_040509075.1 Burkholderiaceae bacterium
TCCCCGGCTTCACCCCTCCCACGAGCTCAGGAGCTTCCCGACATGCCCCAATACAACCCGCCGCTGAGAGACATGCGGTTCGTGCTGCACGAAGTCTTGAACGCCGTGGACGAGCTGCGGGCGATCGCGCGGCATTCCGACCTCGACGCCGACACGTTCAACGCCGTGCTGGAGGAGGGCGGCAAGTTCGCCTCCGGCGTGATCTTCCCGTTGAACCAAAGCGGCGATGCCGAAGGCTGCCGCCTCGACAAGGCCACGCGCGAAGTCGCCTCGCCCGCGGGCTTCAAGGACGCCTACAAAGCCTACGTGGAAGGCGGTTGGCCGTCGCTGTCGTGCGATCCCGGATACGGCGGCCAGGGCTTGCCGATCGTGCTGAACCAGTGTTTCTACGAGATGATGAACGGCGCCAACCAGGCCTGGACGATGTATCCCGGCCTGTCGCACGGCGCGTACGAGGCGCTGCAGACCTGCGGCACGCCCGAGCAGAAGGACGTGTTCCTGCCCAAGCTCGTTTCGGGCGAATGGACGGGCACGATGTGCCTGACCGAGCCGCACTGCGGCACCGACCTGGGCCTGCTGCGCACGAAGGCCGAGCCGCGGGGCGACGGCACCTACGGCATCACCGGCGCGAAGATCTTCATCTCGGCCGGCGATCATGACCTGGCCGCCAACATCCTGCACCTGGTGCTCGCGCGCCTGCCGGACGCGCCTGCCGGCTCGAAAGGCATCTCGCTGTTCCTGGTGCCGAAGTTCAAGGTCGGCGCCGATGGCGCCATCGGCGAACGCAATGCCGTCTTCTGCGCCGGCCTCGAACACAAAATGGGCATCCACGGCAACGCGACCTGCCAGATGGTGCTCGAAGGCGCGGTCGGCACCCTGGTGGGCGAGCCCAACAAGGGCCTGGCCGCGATGTTCGTGATGATGAACGCGGCGCGCCTGGGCGTCGGCGCGCAGTCGCTGGGGTTGACGGAGGTCGCCTATCAGAACGCGGCCGCCTACGCCAAGGATCGCCTGCAGATGCGCGCGCTGTCGGGGCCGAAGGCGCCCGACCGTCCCGCCGACCCGATCATCGTGCATCCCGATGTCCGCAAGATGCTGATGACCGCGCGCGCCTACGCCGAGGGCGGCCGCGCGCTGGCGATCCACACCGCGCTGCTGGTCGACAAGGAATTGCACCATCCCGACGAGCGGGTGCGCCGCGAGGCGGCCGACGAGGTGGCGCTGCTGACGCCCATCGTCAAGGCCTTCCTCACCGACAACGGCTGGATCTCGACGTCGCACTGCATGCAGGTGCTGGGCGGCCATGGCTTCATCCGCGATTGGGGCATGGAGCAATATGTGCGCGATGCCCGGATCAACATGATCTACGAAGGCACCAACACGATCCAGGCGCTCGACCTGCTCGGCCGCAAGGTGCTGGCCGACAGCGGGGCGAGGCTGAAGAAGTTCGGCCGCAGGATCGCCGGGTTCATCGAGGACGAAGGCGTCGTCGAGGCGATGCAGGAATTCGTGAACCCGCTCGCCGACCTCGCCGACAAGGTCACCAAGCTGACGACCGAGATCGGCATGAAGGCGTTCCAGGATCCGGACGAGGTGGGGGCCGCCGCGGTCGATTACCTGCGCGTGTGCGGCCATCTGACGTTCGCTTACTTCTTCGCGCGCATGGCCAAGGTCGCGTTGGAGCGCCAGGCGTCCGGCGATCCGTTCTACCGGGCCAAGCTGGCGACCGCGCGGTTCTACTTCGCGAAACTGCTGCCCGAGACGGCCGGCTTGATCCGCAGCTGCCGCGCCGGCCTGAAGCCGCTGATGGACATGGACGAGGCGCTGTTCTGAACTCGCCCGCCGCAATCCGCCCCGAACCGGGGCGCCGCGGGCGCCGGCGCGGTTTTGGAGCGATGATCGACTTCCCGGCGCAATCCGCCTCATCGGACCGGAGACGGCAAGAGCCATGAAAAAAGCAGTCCTCGCATTCGCCCTGTCCACCGCCGGGGCGCTGGCGCTGGCCCAGGCCACGCCGGCCGGGCTGTGGCGCACCATCGACGACGACGGCAAGACCGAAAAATCGCTGGTGCGCATCGAAGAGTCCGCGGGCGTGTTCAGCGGCAGGATCGAGAAGATCGCCGATCCGGCCAAGGCCGACGCGAAGTGCGGGCTCTGCGGGGGCGCGCTGAAGGATCGGCCCATGCTGGGCATGACCGTCATCGACGGCGTCAGGCCGAGCGCCCGGGAACCCGGCCTGTACGACGGCGGCGAGATCCTGGATCCGTCCAAGGGCAAGTCCTACAAGGTTCGCCTGAAGCCCGTCGACGGCGGCAAGAAGCTGGAAGTGCGCGGCTACGTCGGCGCCCCGATGTTCGGCCGCACGCAGACCTGGGTGCGCGCCGAATGAGCGCCGCATCCACCCATGGAGACCAAAGAATGAGTCGATTCCAAGTTCGGAAGGCGGCCGTGCTCGGCGCCGGCGTGATGGGCGCCCAGATCGCGGCCCACCTGGTCAACGTCAAGGTGCCGGTCGTGCTGTTCGACCTGCCGGCCAAGGCCGGCCTGAAGGACGGGATCGTCGCGAAGGCCGTCGACGGCTTGAAGAAGCTGAAGCCGGCGCCGCTCGGCGCGCCGGAAGACGCCGGGCTGATCCAGCAGGCCAATTACGAGGACGACCTCGAACTGCTGCGCGGCTGCGACCTCGTCATCGAAGCCATCGCCGAGCGCATGGACTGGAAGCTCGACCTGTACGCCAAGGTCGCCCCGTTCATCGCCCCGCATGCGATCGTGGCGTCGAACACGTCGGGCCTGTCGATCACGACCTTGTCGGACGCGCTGCCCGAAGAGATCAAGCCGCGCTTCTGCGGCATCCACTTCTTCAACCCGCCGCGCTACATGAGCCTGGTGGAGCTGATCCCGGCGCCGTCGACCCGGCCGGAGATCCTCGACCAGCTGGAGAGCTTCGTCACGACCGTGCTCGGCAAGGGCGTCGTGCGCGCGAAGGACACGCCGAACTTCATCGCCAACCGAATCGGCATCGCCGGCATGCTGGCCACGATCATCGAAGCCGGGAAGTTCGGGCTGAGCGTCGACCTCGTCGACGACCTGACCGGCAAGAAGCTGGGCCGCGCGAGCTCGGGCACCTTCCGCACCGCCGACGTCGTCGGCCTCGACACGATGGCGCACGTCATCAAGACGCTGCAGGACCACCTGAAGGACGACCCGTTCTTCCCGAGTTACGAGACGCCCGAGATCGTCAGCCGCCTGATCGAACGCGGCGCGCTCGGCCAGAAGGCCGGCGCGGGCTTCTACAAGAAAGTCGGCAAGGACATCCAACGCATCGACCC
>JBEVLR010000279.1:0-13657 GCA_040509075.1 Burkholderiaceae bacterium
GCCGGCGACCGCGGCGGCGCCGGCTTCGACGACCTCGGCCGCGCCGGCTCCGCACGACGACGCCGCGGACGTCGTCTCGACGGTCCGAGCCTGGGCGGCGGCATGGAGCCGCAAGGACGTCGCCGCCTACACCGCGTTCTACGTCGGCGATTTCACCGGCAAGGCGACCTCCCGCCAGGCGTGGGAAACGAGCCGCGCGGCCCGCATCGAAGCGGCGTCGCACTTGCGGGTCGAGGTGTCGAAGTTGCAGGCGACGGTCGACGGCGACACGGCGCGGGTCAGGTTCCGGCAGCGCTACCGGTCCAAGTCGCTGCAGTCGTCGGAATCCAAGACCTTGGAACTGACGCGCATGCCCGGCGGCCAGTGGCTCATCCGCCAGGAGTCGACCGACCGGTGAGGCGCGCGGCGGGGGCGCTCAGCACCACTTCGCGATTCGGTCGGCCATCCGGTCGGCCGCGCCGCGGTGCATCGCCGCGAACGCCAGCGCGCGGCGGCGGCCCAGCAACTGCAAGTCGGAACCGGCGATCTGCAGCGCACGCCGGACGGCGGCGCCCATGTCCGGCTCCTGCCACGCGCCGCCGGCCACCACGGCCTGTTTCGCGGCTTCGGCGAAATTGAACGTCGACGGCCCCATCACGACGGGGCAACCGCAGGCGGCCGCCTCGATCAGGTTGTGGCCGCCCAGCGGCATGAAGCTGCCGCCCAGCAGCGCGACCTCGGAGCTCGCGTAGTACTGCGGCATCTCGCCGAGCGAATCGCCGAGCCAGGCGTCGACCTGCAGGTGCTCGGGCGACGGCATGTCGCCCCAGGCGCTGCGGCGCGCCACGCGCAAGCCGTTGCGCGCCATCAGCGCCTCGACTTCGTCGAATCGCTGCGGGTGGCGCGGCACGACGATCAGGAACGGATTGCGTCCCGGGGCCCGGCCCCATTCGCGCATCAGCTGCGCCTCTTCGCCGTCGCGCGTGATCGCCGCGAGGACGACGGGCCGTCCGAGCGCCTCGCGCCACCGGCGTCCGCGCTCGAGCAGCACCGCCGCCGGATGCACGTCGAACTTCAGGTTGCCGGCCAGCACGACGTCGCGCGCGCCGGCCTCGCGCAGGCGCTGCGCATCGTCCTCGGTCTGGGCCAGCACCGTCGTGACGGCTTGCGCGGCCGGCCGCATCAGCAGCGAGAGCCGCTCGCCGCGGCGCGCGCTGCGCTCCGACAGCCGCGCGTTGGCCAGCACCATCTTCAACTCGCGCTCGTGCGCGGCATGCAGCAGCTGGGGCCAGATCTCGGTCTCCATGAGCACGCCGATCGCCGGTCGACGGCGCTCCAGGAAGCGCCGCACGGCGCCCGGCGTGTCGAGCGGCAGCCAGGCCTGCGAGTCGCCTTCGCGCAGCAGCGCGCGGCCGGCGTCGCGGCCCGTGGCGGTGCCGTGGGTCAGCAGCAGCCGCATGCCGGGCACCTTGGCGCGCAAGGCCTCGATCAACGCGCCGCAGGCGCGCGTCTCGCCGAGCGACACCGCATGCACCCACACCGCGCCGGGCGCCTGCGACGGGCCGAATCCGAGCCGCTCGCGCATCGCGGCCCGGTAGCCGGGCTCCTTGCGGCCGCGCAGCCAGTAACGCAGCAGCATCGCAGGCACCAGCAGGCGCATCGCCGCCCCGTAGGCGGCCAGCGCGAGGCGTTGCCTGAAAAGCATCGAAACGGGCGGCAAGGCGCCGGAGCGCGCCGGAGCGGCGTTCAATGCGAGGACGCGCCGACGCGCGCATCCGGCTTCACGGCCTTCAGCGCCGCCATGAAATCCCGTTCGATGCGCCGCAGCGCCTCCTGCGTGTGCCCTTCGAAACGCATCACCAGCACCGGCGTCGTGTTCGAAGCGCGGATCAGGCCGAAGCCGTCCGGATATTCGGCGCGCAAGCCATCGATCGTCAGGATTTCGGCGCCGGGAAACCGCGCCTCGGCAAGCAGCCGTTCGATGATCTTCGGCGGCTCGCCCTCCTCGCAGGCGACGTTGAGCTCGGGCGTGCTGAAGCTGGTGGGCAGTTCGTCGAGCGCCGCGCTGGGGTCGGCGGTGCGCGACAGGATCTCGAGCAGGCGCGCGGCGGTGTAGGTCGCGTCGTCGAATCCGTACCAGCGCTCGCTGAAGAAGATGTGGCCGCTCATCTCCCCGGCGATCGGCGCCCCGGTTTCCTTCAGCTTCGCCTTGACGAGCGAATGCCCGGTCTTCCACATCAACGGCTCGCCGCCGGCCTCGCGGATGGCGATCGGCAGCCGCTGCGAGCACTTGACGTCGTAGATGATGCGGGCGCCTTTGGCGCGCGTCAGGATGTCGCGCGCGAACAGCATCAGCTGGCGGTCCGGATAGATGATGTTGCCGCCGCGGGTGACCACGCCCAGCCGGTCGCCGTCGCCGTCGAACGCCAGGCCCAGCTCGGCTTCGGTCGCGTGCACGGTGCGGATCAGGTCCACCAAGTTCTCGGGTTTGGACGGATCCGGATGATGGTTCGGAAAATCGCCGTCGACACGGCTGTACAGGTCGATCACCTCGCACCCAAGCGCCCGCAGGATGCCCGGCGCCGATGCGCCCGGAATGCCGTTGCCCGAATCGACGACGATCTTCACCGGCCGCCGGAGCTTGCAGTCGCGCACGATGCGCCCCGTGTATTCGGCGAGGATGTCCATCGTCGCGGCGCGGCCGCGGCCCGACGCGTAAGCCTCGGTCTCCATCAGGCGGCGCAACCGCTGGATGTCTTCGCCGTGGATCGCGCGCCCGGCCAGCACCATCTTGAAGCCGTTCCAGTCTTTCGGGTTGTGGGTGCCGGTGACCTGGATGCCCGATGAGCAGCCATGCCCGCCGCGCGTCGCGGCGACGTAGTAAAGCATCGGGGTGGTGACGGCGCCGAGGTCGACGACGTCGAGCCCGGTCGACGCCAGCCCGCGCATCAAGGCGGCGACCAGCCCGGGCCCGGACAGCCGCCCATCGCGGCCGACGGCCACCGCTTTCTCGCCGAGCCGCGCGGCCTCGGTGCCGAAGGCGCGGCCGAGGTGTTCGGCGAACGATTCGTCGAGGGCGGCGCCGACGATGCCGCGGATGTCGTAGGCCTTGAAAACGGACGCAGTGATTCGCATGAAATTTCGCTGGGGGGCGATCGGGAAAAGAGGCAGGGGCCCTGGAAGACCGCCAAGGATTATCCACCCGCCATAGGAGGCCTCGGAAGGAAGACTCTTCCGAAGTCAGCGTGCTTCCTGCGCCAAGGCGATGAGCACCGCTTCGTTCCTCGGCGCATTTTTTCGTATCACCCTGGTTTACGGAGGATCTCTGCGGCAGACTTCAAAAGGTCGGCCATCGACGCCCGATGCATTGCAGCACAAGAACCAAACATGATTGAGCAATCAAATCTTGGCGCCAGTTCGGCCATTGCCGAGAGCGGCCCTCCACAGCACCTCGTAAATCCGTTCGGATCCCGTGCTCTCAATACCGTGGGCAAGAGGCCACTTTTCATTTTCGATAATCTGCCGACTGCAAAGGATCTGGACAAAAAATTGGAAGAACTCGCCCAGATTCCAAACAGCGGAGCCGAAATCATCAAATTGATCGATCAAGGCGCCAATCCCTCCGAACCTGGTATACGCGGCAGGACGGCGGGCCATGCCGCCGTGAAAGCGGATCGGATCGAAAATCTGGTTGCGATGTTCGAACATCGCACAGATGTCTTCGACCGAAAACCGAAAAAGAAATCGCTGACCCATCCTTGGCATGGAGAAGATGTGGTCGAACTCGCAAAACGGGTCCGCGCCAAGGATTCGCTGCGTTATTTGGAAGCCCAGCCACCGACCCAAAGGGAAAAAGCACTTGCTCGAAGCACGTTGGGCATGTTGCACACCGATCTGATCCGCCTACGGCGAGGACCGGATAAAACGGATGTCGGGAATTGGGTGGCCAAATTGGGAACCTCGGGCGATTTCTTTGCTTTTGACAGGAAAGGCGTGGATCAAAATGCGAATTTTGAAAATAAAATCCATATATCTGTTGCATTGGAATTTGTTCCGCTGGCACATGATCTGCTTCGCCCCCTGCTCTTTTCCTTGGAAAACCCTTTACCAAAAATGAAGGTAAGGAATTTATCCGCAATATCAGAGCAACCGGAAGGCAGCGGCGATCGCCGTACGATTCATTTCGATCAATTCACGCTGTACATCTCCATTCCAGCGCTGGACAAATCTCTCAGCCCCCGAAAATACAGAAAAATTGCCGACTTCATTTATCAAATCGAAGAAGTGTTGCACGACATTCCGGCGGGAGCGGAAAACGATACTGACATCATATTGGGGAAGCACACGTCTTACCGCCGCGGTAAAGGGGATAGAAAGAATGCCCAGCAAGACCCCGAAAAGCAGAAAGCAGCGATGCTCAAGCACCCGGTATTCATCGAGCTGAAAAATGCGTGGGACGAGCGGTGCTCGGCAAACGAATTGTCGAACCCCGAACCGGCCGCGCCGCCGAAGTCGTAGGCCCCGCCGCCATCGGCACTCCACAAAGGACAAGACATGCCTGGTTCTTCCGTAGACCGCTCCCTCATCCAAGCAGCGCTGACGACGGCGACCTCGTCAGCCGTTCATCAAAGTAATCGCGTGGTGATGGCTCCGGCCAGTAGGCTGTTGACCTTGCCGTCAAACTCGTTTCCGCCCACCGCAAGCGCATCGGGGCTGATGGCGTCATCGTTCCGACCGATCCCCCACACCTACAGCCTTCCCTTCCAACAGCAACGTTCGTTCGTCGGTGCGCCGGAACACGAAGAACTGCAAGACGGCCCAGGATATCAAGGGGTCGTGAATTCATACAGCATCCAGGATCACGAGGAGTGCTTCCAGAATGCGGAGCTCATGCAGGAGAAGATCCTCGGGAAATGGTACGACCAAGGTCTGGTCGAAATCGGCGGCAAGACAACGGGGATTTTTTCGAGATCCGTTCCGAAGACGCATTCGGGCAAGAAAACGAATCCCAAGCCCGCTCAGATCGCCAAGATCGTCAACACGCATGGCCCCAGCGTGCTGACGCTGCTGGACATGCTGCCGCCCGAGCACGGCGGCGACATGTATCGCTACCACGCGTTCGTGGTGCTCTTCGCCCAGGAAACGGACGACGGCAGAATGATGGCGCTCATCACCGACGGCAATGACCAGCAGGCCACCCCGTTCATGGCGAGGATCCAGGAGATCATCAAATCGATGCCCGGACTGAACCGCAAGAACGTCAGCGCGGGCTGGGACGCGTTGATGCGCTACGACGGCAAGTGGATGGCGAAAAATGGCCTCCAGGCCGGTCAGCAGGCCTTCACCATCCTCGATCTCGGCGAAGCCGTGGAAAGGTCGGATACGAATGAAGCCGACCCCAAGAACCAGGAACACATCAAAGCCGGATTCCTGCCGCGAAGCCAGATCGAGTATGTCCGCAACGCCAGGATGGTGAAGCAGCCGTTCTGGAATTGACGCCGGCGCCCAGCACGGCGCTCGGGCCGAAACCATGCTGCCGACCTCCAGGCTTTGCAACGGAGATTGCCGTCCCGCCCACCGCCACGGCGGATGATCCGCGGCCGTCATCGGCGGCAACGGCCGACGCCGCCACCGAAGTCGCATGTTTTCCACGCGCGAATCTGCCGACGGCCTGTGCCCGCCCCGCGCGGACAAGTTCAGCCGAGGCGGCCGAGAACTCGAGCTCGACCTCCAAGGCCCGACGAGACGCCGGATCCACGGCCAGGTATTCGTTCGGCAACGAAACGACCTGGTGTACGGGTTCGCGCGGGGGATCCCGGAACATGGGCTTCATGGGTCTTCGGCGGCGCCAGCTTGAAAGCGCCGTCCGCCCTGTAGGCCGCGTCGTCGCCTAAAGGAGCTTCGAGCGCTCATCCCGCATCGACGGCGGAAGCCACGATCCGGATCATCGAGGCCATTCGCCGCACGCTGCCCGCCTTCCGAGCGGCCCGGAGGGACGGCGCGGCCGCGGTCGGTCGAGTCAGTCGAACGAGTAGCTGAACTCGCCGTCGGCGACGCCCACGCGCACGCCGTTGATGGGCGTGCCCTGCATCGTGCGCGTCAGGAACTCGCGCGAGATCTCGGGCAGCATCGTGTTGGTCAGGATCGTGTCGATCATGCGGCCGCCGGATTCGCTTTCCGTGCAGCGGCTGACGACCAGCTTGACGACGTCCTCGCCGTAGTCGAACGGCATCTTGTAGCGCGCCTCGATGCGCTTCTTGATCCGGTTGAGCTGCAGCGCGACGATCTTGCCGAGCATCTCGTCCGACAGCGGGTAGTACGGGATCGTGACGAGCCGGCCCAGCAGCGCCGGCGGGAAGATCTTGAGCAGCGGCTCGCGGATCGCCTTGGCCATGCCTTCGGGATCGGGCATCAGGTCGGGATCCTTGCACAGGTTGGCGATCATGTCGGTGCCCGCGTTGGTCGTCAGCAGGATCAGCGTGTTCTTGAAATCGATCTGACGGCCTTCGCCGTCTTCCATCCAGCCTTTGTCGAAGACCTGGAAGAACAGCTCGTGCACGTCGGAATGCGCCTTCTCGACTTCGTCGAGCAGCACGACGCTGTAGGGCTTGCGCCGCACGGCCTCGGTCAGCACGCCGCCCTCGCCGTAGCCGACGTAGCCGGGAGGCGCGCCCTTCAGCGACGAGACGGTGTGCGCTTCCTGGTACTCGCTCATGTTGATCGTGATCAAGTTCTGCTCGCCGCCGTAGAGCGACTCGGCGAGCGCGATCGCGGTCTCGGTCTTGCCGACGCCGGACGTGCCGGCCAGCATGAACACGCCGATCGGCTTGTTCGGGTTGTCGAGGCCGGCGCGCGAGGTCTGGATGCGCTTGGAGATCATCTCCATCGCGTGGTCCTGGCCGATGACCCGCTTGCCGAGCAGATGCGGCAGCTTCAGCACGGTGTCGATCTCGTTGGCGGCCATGCGGCCGACGGGGATGCCGGTCCAATCGCCGACGACGCTCGCGACGGCCTGGAAGTCGACCATGGGCAGGATCAGCGGATTCTCTCCCTGCAGCTCGGCGAGCTCGTCCTGCGCGGCGCGCAGCTCCTTCATGAGGTCGGCGCGCTCGCCGTCGGTCAACGCGCGATCCGTCGCCGGCGTGCGCTCGGCCGCCGCGGAAGGGGCCGGCGCGTGCTCCTCGGGAGCGAGCCGGGCCGCCGCCGCGGCGCCGGCCTCGAGCGCGCTGCCGGTGCCTTCGATCGGCTGCAGATGGCCGCGCAGGCGCGAGCGCATCGTCAGCAGGCGGTCGACGAGGCCTTTTTCGTCGGCCCAGCGCTTGTGCAGCACCGCCAGGCGCTCCTTCTCGGCGGCGAGCAGCGCGTTGACGCCTTCCTCGCGTTCGGCGGTCGGGATGCCGATGGCGGACTCGCGCGCGATGATGCCGATCTCGGTCTCCAGCGCCTCGATGCGGCGCTGCGAATCGTCGACTTCGGCCGGCACCGCGTGCAGGCTGATCGCGACGCGCGCGCAGGCGGTGTCGAGCAGGCTGACCGACTTGTCCGGCAGCTGGCGCGCCGGGATGTAGCGGTGCGACAGCTTGACCGCGGCCTCGAGCGCCTCGTCCAGGATCTGCACCTTGTGGTGTTTTTCCATCGTGCCGGCGACGCCGCGCATCATCAGGATCGCTTTGGCCTCGCTCGGCTCGTCGACCTGGATGTTCTGGAAACGCCGCGTCAGCGCCGGATCCTTCTCGATGTACTTCTTGTATTCGGCCCACGTGGTGGCGCCGATGGTGCGCAGCTGGCCGCGCGCGAGCGCCGGCTTGAGCAGGTTGGCCGCGTCGCCGGTGCCGGCCGCGCCGCCGGCGCCGACCAGCGTGTGCGTCTCGTCGATGAACAGGATGATCGGCTTCGCGCTCGCCTGCACTTCGTCGATGACCGAGCGCAGGCGCTGTTCGAACTCGCCCTTCATGCTCGCGCCGGCCTGCAGCAGGCCGACGTCCAGGGTCAGCAGCCGCACGTCCTTCAGGCTGGGCGGCACGTCGCCGCGCGCGATGCGCTGCGCGAATCCCTCGACCACGGCCGTCTTGCCGACCCCGGCCTCGCCGAGGAGGATCGGGTTGTTCTGGCGGCGGCGCATCAGGATGTCGACCACCTGCCGGATCTCGTCGTCGCGGCCGACGATCGGATCCATCTTGCCGCCGCGCGCCTGCGCGGTCAGGTCCACGGTGAACTTCTTCAGCGCCTCCTGCTTGCCCATCTGCGCGGGCGCGACCGCGCCGCTGGCTTCGCCCGGCTGCGCGCCGCCGCCGACGTTGGAGCCGTCGCTGGCCGCCAGCGTGTCTTCCGGCGAGCCGGAGACGATCTTGGCGAAGCCGTCGGAGAAGTCGTCCGGCTTGACCTTGCGGAACTCGGCGGAGATCGCGTACAGCGCGTTGCGCAGGTTCGGCGTCTTGACGGCCCCCATCAGCAGCAGGCCGGTGCGCACCGCGCTCTCGCCGTACTGCAGCGTGCCGTAGACCCAGCCGCGCTCGATCATGTCCTGGATCACCGGAGAGAAGTCGGAGATCGCGGTCGCGCCGCGCGGCAGCGCGTCGAGCGCCGCGGTGATGTCGGTGGCCAGGCGCGACGGGTCGAGCGTGTAATGCTTGAAGATGCGCTGCAGGTCGCTGTCGCCGTTCTGGATCAACTGGTGCAGCCAGTGCACGAGTTCCACGTACGGGTTGCCCCGGAGCTTGCAGAACACCGTCGCTCCTTCGATGCCTTTGTAGGCCATCGGATTGAGCTTGCCGAAAAGCGCGACACGACTGATTTCACTCACGGGGAACTCCTCTTGCGGGCGCCCGGGGGCGCCGAGTTTGAATATCGGTTCGGATTTGAGCGTCGTTCGACGCCCGTTTCAATCCTTGTTTGCGCGGGGGCGGACGGGTCGCGCAACGCCGCGGCGCCGCCGGGCTTCAGGTGACGGCGAGCACGAGGTCGCCCGCGTCGGACGATTCGCGGCGACGCCCCAGCCACGACGTCCAGCCGAGCGCGCCGGCGTTGCCCAGCGCCACCGGGGGCACCTCGTCTTTCTTCAGGATCAGGTGCATCTCGCAGGACAGTTCGTGGCCGATGTAGTTCAGCACCCAGTCGTGCAGGCGCCTCATGCTTTGCCCCCCCGGCAGGAAGCGTTCGTACTCCGCGAGCGTCAACGGGCCGACCTCGACGCGGAAACGGGTCTGGCAATCCCAGACGCGGGCGCCGACGACCGCGCTCTCGCCGAGCCTGACCGGCGCGCTGCGCCGGCCGATGCGCGAGCGGGATTCTTCGGGCAAGCGCATCCAATGCGGCTGCCACTGATGCACGACCATGCGCACACGGAAGAAATCGACCAGGATGCTCTCCAGGCCCTCGGCGTTGTGCACCGCCCGGCCCAGGACGCCGGACGCCGCCAGGCGGGCGCTGTCGGGAATCGAGTCGCGTCCGCGCAGCGTGGCCTGTCCGAAACCCGCCACCGAACCCACCCACCGGGAGAACGGGTCGTTGTCCGGCCGGTCGAGGCTGACCGTCGGCCGCGCCTCGGCCCAGGCGCGGTAGAACAGCGACAGCATCCGGTGGTGGAACATGTCGAGGAAACGCACCAGCGCCCGGTCGGCCGGCATGCGCCGCGAACGTTCGCGCGCGAATTCGGTCAGGTGCAGCGGCAAGGGGCCGTTCGCGCCGAACAGCCCGAAAAAGCGCACCGTCAGGGTCGGCGAGGCCGTGCCCTCGCCCGGAGAGAACGCGGACAAGGTCGCCGGCGGGAACGCGAGCGACGGCGACTGCGCGAACCGGATCGGGTCGTCCCGCAGGCGCAGCGAGGTGCCGATGCGCGGCAGGCCCGGGTGCGCGTTCTCGAGCAGCCTCACGGCCTGGAAGAACCCGAAACGCCAGGGCTGCTCCGCCAGCGCGCGCAGCAGTTCCTTGCGCGTCTCGTACCGTTCGGTCGCGGCGGCTTCCTTCTCCGCGAGGATGTCGACGACCGCGGCCGCGCGCGGCGCGACTTCCTCCTTCAGCAGGTCGAGCGCCCCCAGCACATCGGCCACGCTCAATACCCGCGTGCGGTCGGGATCGTCGTCCGCATCCGCCGCGTCGGGCTCCGGGAAATCGTTCATCGCGACGCCCGGCCCGAAAACCCGGCGAGCGAGGGATCCGGCTGCGCCGGGCCCGACGCGGCCGGCCCCCTCGGGGGGCAGGGAGCGCCAGCGGCCGTGGGGGTCACAACACGCTCCGCGAGCCGATGCGCGGCGGCCAGGTCTTGATGACGCCGCGCGTCTGGGAGGCGAGCACGAGCTGCGTGAAGCTGTTCATGCTCGCGTAGCGCGCGATGAAGCGTTCGAGCACCGCGCCCAGGACCACGATCCCGGTGCCTTCGAACGCGCGTTCGTCCATCGTCAGCTTGATCTTGGTGCCGCGCCCGAACACGATGGGCCCCTTGACGGGCACGCGGCTGATCGCCGCCTCGCTGTGCACCGAAACCAGGCCTTCGAGCTGCTTGTGCAGCGGGGACAGCTCGTCGAGGCCATAGAGCGACAGCAGTTCGCGCAGCGACGCCGCGCCGCCTTTGCCCTCGCTGTCGATCAGCGACAGGTAGTTCAGCGACAGGTGGCTCAGCGCGCGCCAGGGCGCCTGCCCTTCGCCGATCGGCGTGATCGGCCGCGTCGGCCCGCGGATGCAGCGCACGCCCTTCACCGGCGTGTTCTCCTCCAGGAAGAAATCGTTGGCGCCGCCCACCGTCAGCGTCAGCGGCAGGTCGCGGTTGGAGCAGAGCGTGTCCACCGCGAGCTGGACGACGGAGGCGGGCCACGGCGCGGTCTTCGGATCGGCCAGCGTGACGTAGACCTCGGTGCCGATGTAGCCGCTGCGCGGCCCGCGCTGGCGAGCCGCTTCCGACACCACGCGCTGCACGCGACGCGTCGAGTAATACGCATACGAGTCCACGCCGGCATCGTCGTAGCGCGCATAGAGCGGCTTGAATTCGCGCACCTGGGTCACGCCGGACTTGTCGATGCCGGCGACCGACAGCAACGCGAACACCTCGTAATCGATCGGCCGCGCGCGATCGCTGATCACGTGGAATTCGTGATCGCGCGAGTTGATTTCGACCCGGTCGGCGCGCTTGCGGAACAAGTTGATCGCCGGCGTGCAATGCAGCGCGAAGCCGGTCGAGTCGAGCGATTTCTCGAGCGTCACGTCGCTGCGGTCGGTGACGAAGAGCAGCTCGAATTCCGAAGTCGTGATCCTGGACAGCGACTCGCGCAGGCCCTTGATCCGCGCGAAGAGGTAGCGCGCCGGGAAAGCGGCGTATTCCTTCAGCAGGCGATAGCCCGACAGCGCGCGGTCCATGACGGGCAGCAGCGCCTCCTCGTCATCGAAGCCGCCCGGCTGCAGCGCATCGACGCCGAGCACGCCCGCCAGCGCATGGCGCTTCTGCGGCTCGACGACCGCGACCGCGCGGCACCGCGCGAAGAACTGTTCGTAGACGCGGTGCGCGATGCCGTCGTCACCGGCCAGATGCAGCACGAGTTCGTCGAGATCGAGCTGATGGGCCATCAGCGACCCCCCGACCTTGAAGCGCAGCCGCAGGCAGGCGTTGGGCGAGGCCACGCCCGCGAGCGCCGCCGACGGCACATCGGTGACGTGCGACTGGAACCGCGCCTGCGCGATGCGCAGCGGCCACAGCCGGACGGATTGGCCGGTGGTGAAGCGGCAGGCCGTGCGCTCACCGGGCTGCAGGCGTGAGCTCATCACGCTGCCGCGCGCCACCGCGGGGCCTGCGGCGAGCGACGGGTCGTCGAGATCGGGCTCGAACTGCGCGATCATCATCGAGGGCGTCGGCGCCAGGTAGCCCGGATAGACGAGCTCGAGCAGGTATTGCGTGAAGCGCGCGTATTCGGAGTCCTGCTGGAAATGCACGCGCGCGGCCAGGAAGGCGAAGCCTTCGAGCAGGCGCTCGACATACGGATCCACGCATTCGCCGCCGGCCGACGTCGTGTCGAGCGCGAGGCGGGCGGCGACTTTCGGATGTTCGCGCGCGAATTCCGCCGCGGCATCGCGGATGTGCAGCAGTTCCTGACGGTAGTAGCCGAGAAGTCGGGGATCCATCGTGGTGGGGTGCCTTGAAGGCGTCTGGGTCGTCTGTTCCCTAACGGGCGCGTCGTCGCGGCGCAAACGCGTCGGTCACGACCCCTTGGATTCGACGACGTTGGTCAGCCCGCTCTCGAGATCGATCTCGGTGCGCATGTAGATCTCCAGTGGAATCGGCTGCGACCACAGCTGCCCTTCGATGCGGAAACCGAGGACGTTGTGCGAATCGGCGCCGTGCCGCTCGGCCCGCACCTTCAGCGTGCTCGCGATGATGCGCGGCTCGAAACGCAGGATCACGTCCCTCAGCACGCGCGACAACTCGCTCAGGTCGTATTGCGAGGCCGGCCGCCCGGCCAAGGCTGGCAACCCGTAATTGATGACCGAGCCGGTCAGCAGGTCGTCGCCGCCGAAGTCTTCGCTGGAC
This sequence comes from Burkholderiaceae bacterium, assembly GCA_040509075.1. Taxonomy (GTDB): domain Bacteria; phylum Pseudomonadota; class Gammaproteobacteria; order Burkholderiales; family Burkholderiaceae_C; genus Scleromatobacter. Next base: position 12,494 of record JBEVLR010000279.1, read on the forward strand.
TGGGTGGCGTTGAAGAGCCAATTCAAGTCGCGCAGCACGTTGTCGCGCAGCTTCTGCAGCGACGCGGAGCGGTTCTCGCGCGCCTCGATGGCGCGGTCGGGATCGTCGTCGATCAGCCGGTCGAGAAGCGACGGGTAGAGCCGGTCGCGCGAAAGCGCTTCAGCCATCGGAGCGGGTCGTCGACAGGTTCGGCGATTCGGCGTCGCCTTCGGCCGCCGCGGGCGACAGGTCGCCGCCCGCCTGATCGGACGCGACGTCGAACGTCAACACGCGCAAGTCGAGCAGCGCGATCTCGGTCTGATCCGTGGTCAGCATGCGCTGGCCCACGCCGTGCCATGCGCCGCCGGGTTTTTCGCGCCAATCGGTCGCGCGCGCCAGGCGCAGCGCCGCGTCGGCTTCCTTTTCGGTGGCGGGATAGCGCGTCGGGATCAGCGCGACGTTCGCGGCGCCGTTCTCCAGCGTCAGCGTGGCCGGCGTCCACACGAAATCGCGCAGGTCGGCGGGTTTGTCGATCTCGACACGCATCAGGCGCGAAATGGGAACCCAATAGTACTTGCCGTTGATGATCGCCTCGAGCACCGGGCCGATCCGGGAATCGGCATCCGCCAGCCAGGCGAAAGGCGCGCCGTCCAGGGTGCCGGAGGTCGCCGGAGCCTCGTCGAGCGCGCGCGCGCGCATCTGCGCGGCGGCCTCGTGGTGCGCCTGGGCGTCGAGGCGCAGCGCTTCGAGCATGCCGGCGAGCCAGTCCTGCGGCGCGCCGAGCACGAGCGGCGAGCGCTTGCCGTCGAACACGTCGCGCCGCAGCACCTCGCAGCGCAACGCTTCGCGATAGGTCTCGACCATCGGCTTGGCGGACGGATCGAGTTCGAGCAGCACGTCGAGCTGCGTGGCGGCCTTCACCCATTCGCTCTGCACGCAATAGATCTGGAACAGGAAGACGCGGAGATCGGAGCGCTGCGGCTGCTTCTGGATCATTCGACGCAGTTCGTCGAAATGCGCCAGCGGGTCGGCGGAGGAAAACTGCATCGCGAGATCGATGGACGCCATGGACACTTACCCCGGGGATAAAGACAGACGCCGGCCAATGTGACCGGCGCCTTGACGGATTCGAGCCTTCCTCGCCGCCTGATTCGCCGCCGACCGGGTCGGAGGGCGAGGACAACG
>JBEVLR010000280.1:0-7912 GCA_040509075.1 Burkholderiaceae bacterium
CAAGACAACCTGGCGGACGACCCGTTCTACCCGTCGTACGCGACGCCGCCGGTGCTCACCGGGCTCATCGCCAAAGGCGCGCTGGGGCAGAAGAGCGGCGCGGGTTTTTACAAGAAGGTCGGCAAGGACATCCAACGCATCGACCCCGCCGGCGGGGCCTACGTCGCCGCCGGCGCGAAAGCCGACCCGATCGTCGACCGCATCCTGAAGAAACCCGCGGCCGAGCGCCTGAGGCTGCTGCGCGAATCGACCAACCCGCAGGCGCAATTCCTGTGGGCGGTCCTGCGCGACGGCTTCCACTACGCGGCGGTGCACCTGGCCGGCATCGCCGATTCCGCGCGCGAGATCGACTTCGCGATGCGCTGGGGATTCGGCGCCAGGCAGGGCCCGTTCGAGCTTTGGCAGGAAGCCGGCTGGAAGCAGGTCGCAGGCTGGGTCGAGGAAGACATCCGGGCCGGCAAAGCCCTGTCGTCCGCGCCGTTGCCGGCCTGGGTGTTCGACGGCCGCGACGGCGTGCACACGCCCGCGGGTTCGTGGAGCGCCGCGCGTTCGTCCTATCTGCCGGCGTCGACGCTGGCGGTCCACCGGCGCCAGCTGTTCCCGGAAACCCTTTTCGGCACCGGCGCCGCCGACCCGCTGGAGGCCGGCACCGAGGAATTCAGGAACGAGGAAATCCGCGTCTGGACGCTGGACGGCGAGGTCCTGATCGCCAGCATCACCGCGAAGCTGCACCTGATTTCTCCGCAGGTGACCGACGGCTTGCTGAAGGCGGTCGAAATCGCCGAAGCCAAGTACCGGGCGCTGGTGATCTGGTCGCCGGACGAGATGTTTTCCGCCGGCGCCAACCTCGAGTCGCTGATGCCCGTCTTCATGAAGCTGGGCGCGCAGGGCATCGCGCCGGAAGAAAAGAAGCTGCAGGACATGATGCTGCGCATCCGCTACGCGGCCGTGCCGGTCGTGTCGGCGATCCGGGGCATCGCGCTCGGCGGCGGCTGCGAGCTCGCCGTGCATTCGGCCGCGCGCGTCGCCGCGATGGAAAGCTACATGGGCCTCGTCGAAGTCGGCGTCGGCCTCGTGCCGGGCGGTGGCGGCCTGACCTACATCGCGCGTCGCGCGGCCGAGAACGCCGCGGCGGCGCCGGGCGGCAACCTGCTCGCGTTCCTGAAGGAAGGCTTCACGGCGGCGGCCACGGCGCGCGTGGGCGCCAGCGCGCTGGAGGCGCGCCGGATCGGCTATCTGCTGGAGTCCGACATCGTCGTCGCGCACAAGGACGAACTGCTGCACGTGGCCAGCGTGCAGGCGAAGGCGATGGCCGAGACGGGATACCGTCCGCCGGTCAGGCGCCCGTTTCCCGTCGCCGGCCGTTCGGGCATCGCCACGATCAGGGCGTCGCTGGTCGGCATGCGCGACGGCGGCTTCATCAGCCAGCACGACTACCTGATCGGCGGCCTGATCGCCGAGGTCTGCTGCGGCGGCGACGTCGACGCCGGCGCGTTGGTGACGGAGGAATACCTGATGGCGCTCGAGCGCAAGCATTTCTGCGCGTTGCTCGGCAATCCGAAGACGCAGGAGCGGATCATGGGCATGCTGCAGACCGGCAAGGCGGTCAGGAATTGACCCCCCCGAAGCGCCTGCGGCGCCTCCCCCGAGGGGGCGTCGCTGGCGGCCCGGTCAAGCCGGATCCGCGGCGACTGCTTGGTTGGACCTGGGCCGGGCGACGGGTTTGGGCGGCTTCTGAACATCAGATGGGAACACGACTATGACGAAGCAACTTTCCGACGCTTACATCGTCGCGGCGGCGCGGACGCCGATCGGCAAGTCCGGCCGCGGCTTTTTCCGCGGCACGCGCCCGGATGACTTGCTGGTCGCCGCGATCCGGGCCGCGCTGTCGCAGGTGCCCGGCCTCGATCCGAAGGCGATCGAGGACGCGGTCGTCGGCTGCGCGATGCCCGAGGGCGAGCAGGGACTGAATTTCGCGCGCACCGGCGTGCTGCTGGCCGGCCTGCCCGATACGGTGGGCGGCATCACGGTGAACCGCTTCTGCGCTTCCGGCTTGTCGGCCGTGCAGATGGCCGCCGACCGCATCCGCGTCGGCGAAGCCGACGTGATGATCGCCGCCGGCGCCGAGAGCATGAGCATGGTGCCGATGAGCGGCAACACGCCGTCGTTCAATCCGCGGGTGTTCGAAGCGGACGAGAACATCGGCATCGCCTACGGCATGGGGCTGACCGCGGAGAAGGTCGCCGCGCGGTGGAAGGTGTCGCGCGAGTCGCAGGACGCCTTCGCGCTCGCTTCGCACCAGAAAGCGCTGAAGGCGATCGCCGCGGGCGGGTTCAAGGACGAGATCGCGGCGGTCGAAGTCTTCAGCCGGACGCCCGACCTGCTCACCGGCGAGGTCGACGTCGCGAGCCGATGGGTCGACGCCGACGAAGGCCCGCGCCCCGACACTTCGCTCGAAGGCCTGGCCAAGCTCAAGCCCGTGTTCGCGGCCGGGGGCAGCGTCACCGCCGGCAACAGCTCGCAGACGAGCGACGGCGCGGGCTGCCTGATCCTCGTCGGCGAGAAAGCGCTGAAACGGTACGGGCTGACGCCGCTCGCGCGTTTCGTGAGTTTCGCGGCCAAGGGCGTGCCGCCCGAGATCATGGGGATCGGCCCGATCGAGGCGATTCCCGCCGCGCTGAAAAGCGCCGGCCTGAGCCTGGCGCAGATGGACTGGATCGAACTGAACGAAGCCTTCGCCGCGCAGGCGCTGGCGGTGATCGACACGGTCGGCCTCGACGCGACGAAGGTGAATCCGATGGGCGGCGCGATCGCGCTGGGCCATCCGCTGGGCGCGACCGGCGCGATCCGCTCGGCCACCGTGATCCATGCGTTGCGCCGCCACGGGCTGAAGTACGGCATGGTGACGATGTGCGTCGGCACCGGACAGGGCGCCGCCGGCATTTTCGAGAATCTGTCATGACCGTCCGCACGGCCACCGCCAACGGCGTCGCCGCGATCGAGATCGCGCGGCCCGAGAAGAAGAATGCGCTGACGCAGGCGATGTACTCCGCGATGGCCGACGCGATCGCCGCCGCCGACGGCGACGCCGCGGTGCGCGCGGTGCTGATCACCGGCCAGCCGGGGGTGTTCACCTCCGGCAACGACCTCGAAGACTTCATGCGGCGGCCGCCCGCGAGCGACGACGCGCCGGCGCTGCGCTTCATGCGCGCGTTGTCGGGCTGCGGCAAACCCGTCGTCGCGGCCGTCACCGGCGCGGCGATCGGCATCGGGACGACGATGCTGCTGCATTGCGACCTCGTCTACGTCAGCGACGAGGCGCGGTTGGCGATGCCGTTCGTCGGCCTCGGCCTCGTGCCCGAGTTCGCGTCCAGCCTGCTGGTGGCGCAACGCGTCGGCCGCGCGAAGGCGGCCGAACTGCTGCTGCTGGGCGAGCCGTTCAGCGGCGAGCGCGCGGTGGAGATGGGATTCGCGAACGCCGTGCTGCCGGCCGGCGAGGTGGTGCCCCACGCCCGTCGCATGGCCGAGCGCTTCAACGCGCTGCCGCCCGGCGCGGTGCGCGAGAGCAAGGCGCTGCTGCGGCGCGCGCAGGCGCAACCGGTGGAAGAGGCGATCGCGGCGGAACTCGACGTGTTCGGCCGACGCCTGCGCAGCCCGGAAGCGCAAGAGGCCTTCCAGGCCTTCTTCCAGAAGCGCAAGCCCGATTTCTCGAAATTCTGAAATGGCCCCCGACGCGAGCCCGCGAACCGGCCGCCGCCGCGCCGCCGGCCCGGCCGGGCCCCTTCGAGAGGACGCGCCGCAGGCGCTCCGGGGGGGTCAACCCACCGGGCGCGGCTTGCCTTCTCGATCGAGCGCGACATAGGTCAGGTTCGCCTCGGTCACCTTCACGATCTGCACATCGGCCGGATTGCGCTCGGCGTAGACCTCGACGCGCACGGTGATCGACGTGTTGCCGATGCGCTCGACCGTCGCGTAGAAGCTCAGCAGGTCGCCGACCGAGACCGGCTGCTTGAACACGAACTGGTTCACCGCGACGGTCGTCACGCGGCCCTTCGACAGGCGCACCGGCAGCACCGAGCCGGCCAAGTCGACCTGCGCCATGATCCAGCCGCCGAAAATGTCGCCGTTCGGGTTGGAGTCCGCCGGCATCGGGATGACGCGCAGCACGAGCTCTTTGTCGGACGGCAATGCGGCGACTTGCGTGGAGGATGGGTTCATCGGAAGGCGTCTCACGAGGTTGGCCGCACGTCGATTGTGCTTCAAAGGATCCTCCGCGCGGCGCCCCGGCGGCGGCCGTTTGGGCAAGAATGCCGGCAACGGTCATCGCTCTTTCCGGCTGTCCGAGGCCACTCCCCCATGCGCGACACGCGTCCTTCCCCATCTTCCGCCGCGCCCGCCCGATCCGCCGACGAGGCGCGCGGCGACCTGTTCACGCTCGCCCGGCTGCTGCCCTACTTCATGGAGTACCGGGTGCGGATGGCGCTGGCGCTGCTGTTCCTGGTCGGGGCGAAAGCCGCCAGCGTCGGCGTGCCGCTGCTGTTGAAGCGGCTGGTCGACGCGCTGGCCATCTCCACCGGCGACCCGCGCGCGCTGCTCGTCGTGCCGATCGGCCTGCTGCTCGCGTACGCCGGGCTGCGGCTGGCGACGACGCTGTTTTCCGAGCTCCGCGAGCTGGTGTTCGCGCGCGCCACCTATGGCGCCGCCAAGCGCGTGTCGCTCGAGACCTTCCGCCACCTGCACGCGCTTTCGCTGCGATTCCACCTCGAACGCCAGACCGGCGGCCTCACGCGCGACATCGAACGCGGCACGAAGGCGATGCAGACGCTGGTGTCGTATTCGCTGTACACGATCATTCCGACGCTGGTCGAGCTGTCGTTCGTGCTCGCGCTGCTGGGATCGAAGTTCGATCTCGGCTACGTCTGGATCACGCTGTCGGCGCTCGTCGTCTACGGCGCGTTCACGATCTCGGTCACCGAATGGCGGACGAAGTACCGCAAGGCGATGAACGAACTCGATTCGAAAGCCCACGCGCGCGCGATCGACGCGCTGCTGAACTTCGAGACCGTGAAGTACTTCAACAACGAAGGCGTCGAGTCGGCGCGATACGAGCGGGGCCTCGAGGCGTTCCGCGCGGCGCAGATGAAGTCCCAGGGCACGCTGTCGATGCTCAACGCCGGGCAGCAGCTGATCATCGCCTCCAGCCTCGTCGCGCTGCTGTGGCGCGCGACGGGCGGCGTCGTCGCGCACCGGATGACGCTGGGCGACTTCGTGATGGTCAACGCGCTGCTGATCCAGCTGTACGTCCCGCTGAATTTCCTCGGCATGCTGTACCGCGAGGTCAAACAGGGGCTGACCGACCTGCAGCGCATGTTCGCGCTGCTGGAAAAGGAGCGCGAGATCGCCGATGCGCCCGACGCGGCGGCGCTCGACGTCCGCGGCGGCGCCGTCCGCTTCGAGCGCGTCAGCTTCGCTTACGACCCGGCGCGGACCATCCTGCACGACGTCAGCTTCGACATCCCCGCCGGCAAGACCGTGGCCGTCGTCGGGCCCAGCGGCGCCGGCAAGAGCACGCTGGCGCGCTTGCTGTACCGGTTCTACGACGTCGGCGGCGGCGCGATCCTGATCGACGGCCAGGACGTGCGCCGCGTCACGCAGCACAGCCTGCGCCGCGCGATCGGCATCGTGCCCCAGGACACCGTGCTCTTCAACGACACGGTGGGCTACAACATCGGCTATGGCCGCCCGGGCGCCGCCCAAGGCGAGATCGAAGCCGCCGCCCGCGCGGCGCGCATCCATGAGTTCATCGCGGCGACGCCGCGGGGCTACGAGACCCTGGTCGGCGAACGCGGCCTGAAGCTGTCGGGCGGGGAGAAGCAGCGGATCGCGATCGCGCGCACGCTGCTGAAGGATCCGCCGCTGATGATCTTCGACGAGGCGACCTCGGCGCTCGACTCCGCCAACGAGCGCGCGATCCAGGGCGAACTCGCGCAGGCCGCGCAGGGCCGCACCACGCTGGTCATCGCGCACCGGCTGTCGACGGTGGTCAACGCGGCCCAGATCCTGGTAATGGCCGACGGCCGCATCGTCGAGCGCGGCACGCATGCCGAGCTGCTCGCGCAGGACGGACGCTACGCGCGCATGTGGCGCCTGCAGCAGACGCACGGCGACGGCATCGCGGCGGCGGCCGGCCTCGACCCGGCGACGCTGGGCGATTCGGCGTTCGACGACCCGCCGGCCGCGAAGTGAGGCCCGGCGCGGCCCGGCGTCCGCGCGTCCGCTCCATGGCGCGTGGTTCGGGACGGGGTCACGCGGCGGCGATCCGATCCCCGTCGCCCGGCGAGGGCGGCGCCGCGGCGATGCGCTCGTGGGGCCGCGGAAGGGAAAATCGCTCCTGGGGGCTCACGAGCCGCGCGAGATCCCCGAGGGGACAGCCGGCCTGGGCGGCGAAGTCGAGGAAATGGAGCGGTTCCGCCTCGAGTTGATCGGCCGTGCGCAGCACTTCCACGCCCGGATTGGCGAGCCGGTAGCTGGCGCGCCGCCTCAGGTAGGGCAAAGGGTCGGCGTACAGGCCTTCCGGCGGCTCGGAACTCAGGACGACGACCGTGTAACCCCTCGCCAGCAGCCTTTCGTGGATGGGTCTGAGATGGCCGTTGCCGACATGCCAGAGGATCGGGGGCAGGACCTCACCCACGTTCGCGGAGTCGATCTGGGCGAGACCGTTGTCGCCCATCGCGTTTTCACGGGCATATCGATGGGGTTGTCGGTTGTCGTCGATGCCGGCCACCCTGCATCCGGCGGTCCGCGCCATCAGCACCTGCACGCCGAAAAAATGCAGGTTCTTCTCCGCGGGCGAGGGCGGGGCGCCTTTGAATTCCAGCATGTCTTCGACGGCGGCGGAGCGCCGATCGGCCGACTCCCGGCCCATGGCGTCCCGCAGCGCCGTCGTGAGCTGGCCGATCTTCGGCTCCACGGCGCCGTCGAGGTCGGCCGGAGTCACCTCCATCAGCGCCAGGGGCGGCACGTCGGGCATTTCCTTCCTCGCGCTCGCCACGGCGGCGACATACATCATCAACCCGGTCTTGGTGCCGTGCGGCTCCGCCATCACGATCACCACTTGTCGCGACGGCTGCCCCAAGCTCTCCGGCGCGCGGGCCCGCGCGAACGCCGCGCCGATGGGTTCGGCCACCGCTTGGATCAGGGCGCCGTGATGCTGGATGGGAAGAATGGCCCGGAAGCCGCGTTTCAGCCTCCTGTTGTTCGTATAGAAGGTTTCTTCGTCGACCCACGCCACGATGGGCTTCGGCAACAACGACAGCAGGCCGCTCCTCCTGGGCGGCGTGTGCAGGTGCGGACGATGTTCACGCCACTCCGCTTCCTGCGCGTCCTTCGGCTGCGGCGCGATTTTTTCCAGCAGGCTTCCCCGGCTGCCCGTGAAGACGAACGGCCCGATTCTCTCCGGCATGAAATTCTTCCTGTCGTGTCGAACTCATTGGGTCATGGCGGGGATGCGCAGGGCGAGCGCGGGCGAAGGCATGCGCGCTTTCGCGAAGCGCCGATCGACGCCGGCGGCGGCCGCGACGTCCCGGCTTCCCGGTGGCCGCGGCTACACTGCGGCGCGTGGAAACCAAATGGTTAGAAGATTTCGTCAGCCTCGCCGAGACGCGGAGCTTTTCCCGCTCCGCCCAACTGCGGCACGTCACGCAACCGGCGTTCTCGCGCCGCATCCAGGCGCTCGAGGCCTGGGCCGGCCTCGATCTGGTCGACCGGTCGTCCTACCCGACGCGGTTGACGCCCGCCGGCGAAACCTTCCACGCGCAGGCGCTCGAAGTGCTGGGCAGCCTGCAGGCCACGCGCAACCTGATGCGCAGCCACCAGGCCTCGGGCCAGGACATGATCGACTTCGCGGTGCCGC
>JBEVLR010000281.1:0-6878 GCA_040509075.1 Burkholderiaceae bacterium
GATATTTTGATGGGGCAATCGCTTGAATTTTGGAATTATGGATACTGGACGCCCGATACGGAAAATCCGGCAAAAGCTTCCATGCAATTGATGGATTATTTGATAGGCAAATTTCCACGTCACACAAAAAAAGTTCTGGACGTGGCGTTCGGAAAGGGATCTTCGACCATCCGACTTTGCGAGTTGTTCGGGACGGAGAACGTGATCGGCATCAATATAGCGCCCAATCAAGTCGAATTGGCAAGGCAGCGAGGCGCCGCATGCGAGCTCAAGGTGATGGACGCCGCACAGCTCGAATTTGAGCCGGGACGATTCGACGGAATACTATGCATGGAAGCGGCGTTTCATTTCATTCCCGACGTTCTTTCCTCGAGCGAGCCTACAGCGAATTGGCGCCCGACGGCCGTCTCGTGATGTCCGACCTCCTGTTCCGCACCGGGCACGGGCTCGAACCTCAAAGATTCCCACCCGAAAACCAGGTGAATTCCTTGTCGGATTATTTCGACCTTTTTGTCGAAGCGGGGTTTCCTGCGCACCTCGTCGCCGTGGAAAGGACGACCGATCTGCAACTGGTGCCGTTCATGGCCCATATGGCCAGACAAGCGGGCGTGTTCAGGGAAGAGCCGTGCGCCGGAGCGGGCCCGGAGTCGTGGCGGACCTCCCTCATCATCAAGAGCTTGCTGAATGTCGCCGACAGCGTCATCGTCGTGGCGAGGAAGGGCGGCGTCGGCGAAGCGTGACGGCCCTGCCGGGCCTTCCCTGTGTCGCCCATCGGTGTTGGACGCCCGTCGGCCCTGAGCTGATTTCGAATCGAGACTTCGTGGCGACGCATGCCGATTCGCACCGTCGCCTGCCGATCACCGCAAGTGTGCACAATCGAATAACGATGTTTTTGGGGCGATGCAGGGTTCTGGCGTTGTATTTCCTCCCGACTTGATTGAAATTGGAGGCGTGCTTTGAAAAGTGTCATTTCTATCTATTCATCCTGCATAGCGCTCGACGCTTTGATGGGCCAGGAACCAGAATTCTGGAATTATGGATACTGGACACCGGGAACGGAAAATTCGGCACAGGCGTCCCGCCAACTTCTGGAATATTTGACGAGCAAACTTCCCCGCACCGCAACGAAAATTCTCGACGTCGCCTTCGGAAAGGGGACTTCCACGCTGCGGCTTTGCGAAATGTTCGGGGCCGACCGAGTGACGGGAGTCAACATCGCGCCCGATCAGGTCGAATTGGCGAAGAAACGCGGCGTCCCGTGCAAGCTCCAAGTGATGGATGCCGGGCAGCTTGAATTCGATCCGGAAGTCTTCGATGCGATCCTCTGCATCGAAGCCGCGTTCCATTTTAAATCTCGACTGTCTTTCCTCAAGAATGCGCACAAGGCACTCAAACCCGGCGGAAAACTGGTCATGTCCGATCTTTTCTTCCGCACCGGCCATGGCGTCGAGCCGCAAATATTTCCGCCCGAGAACCGGATAAATTCATTGTCCGAGTACATCGACGTCTTCGCGGAAGCAGGATTCTCGCCCCGTCTGGTATCGGTGGAAAAGACGACCGAACTGCAGTTGGTGCCGTTCATGGCCGATTTGGCCACGCAGGCGAACTTGTTCAATGAAGAAATACGTGCCGGAACGGCGCTCGAATGGGGGCGTGCCCGGCATGTCGTCAGAAGCTTGCTGAATATCTCCGACAGCGTGATCGTCGTGGCGGAGAAGGAGTCGTCCGATGGATCCTAGGCGCTCCAAGCCCGGCTATCCCGCCCGGCCAGGCGCGTTCGGCGGGCAGGCGCCGGCACGGGGGATGTGAGAGCGCTTCGCGCCGTTCGCGGCCGGTTCAGACCGGTGACTTCGATCCGATCAAAGAATGCGGCCCCTGGGCGGGTTCGGCGTCTGCGGCGGAAAAGGCGCTGGCGCGGCCTCCATCCAACGCCGCCTGGTCGCGGCCGCCGTGCTTGGCGCGGTACAGGGCCCGGTCGGCGCGTTCGAGCGCTTCGGCGGCGTCGCCTCCCGGCATGGCGATCTCGGCTGCGCCGCAGCTGACGGTGACGTGTCCCACCACGGGGATTTCCAGCGAGCGCATGGCTTCGACGATCTTTTCCGCGACGCGCAGCGCACCCGCGCCGTCGGTGTGTGGCAGCAGCACGGCGAATTCCTCGCCGCCGATGCGTGCGACCATGTCGGATTCCCGCAATTGCGCCCGCAGTTCGCCGGCGATCGCGACGAGGGTCGCGTCTCCGACGGCGTGGCCGTGCACGTCGTTGACGCGCTTGAAATGGTCGGCGTCGACGAGCACGATGCTGAGCGCGGAGGCGCGACGGCGCGCGGCGCTGACCAGGTAGGCGGCACGTTCGTCGAAGGCGCGGCGGTTGGGCAGGCCCGTCAGCGGATCCTGCCGCGCGAGCCGATCGAGCTCGGCGTTGGCATGGACGAGCTCCGCGGTGCGTGCCCGCACGCGTTCTTCCAGCTCGAGCTTCGCGGCGATCAGCTTGGCGGTCATGTCGTTGAGCGCGGCGGAAAGTTCGGTGACCTCGCGCGATCCGCGCTGCGCCGGAATGGTCGACGCGGTGCCCTCGGTCACGAGGCGAGCCGCCTTGGCGATCGTGGCCAGCGGGCGCGACAGGCGGCTCGCCAGCGTCCATGCGAGCATGACCGCGAGCGCCGCGGCGACCGTGCCCAGCCCGAGCGCCGCCGCTTGGCCGTGCCGGGCGTCCGCGAAGGCGATCGCGGTGGGTTGGCGCGTGATGATCGTCCAGCCCAGGTCGATCGATTCCGAGGTCGCCGGCAACCGGTAGGCGGCCGTCAGGTAGTCGACGCCGTCGCGCCACGTCGCGGATTTGGCGTCCCCGGGGACGGACGGCGGGCGCTGGCCGGCGGCGATGAACTTGGCGAGGCGGCCTTTGGAGGCGTAGATCATCGTCCCCGACCGGTCGAAGATGAAGGTTTCGATGCCCAGCTCGTCGGCCCGGTCGGGAGCGAGCTTTTGCACGACGCCGTCGGTCCAGTCCCAACTGCCGTGGATCGTGAGCACGCCGAGATGCTCGCCGTTCAGGAGGATCGGCGCGGCGAAATCGACGAAACGCCGCGGTTCGCCGTTGGCCAGCGGGGGAAGATAGGCGGCGAGCAGCTTGGCCGTATGGACGTCGCCGACGTAGGTTCCCCGGCTGCCGGGCACGAACCAGGGCCGTTCGCGCACATCCCGGCCGACGAGCAGGTTGCCCGTCGCGGCGCGCACGATGCCTGCGTTGTCCACGACCCCGATCCATGAATGGTCGGGATTGACGGCCTGCAGGCGCGCGAGCAGCGACTGCACCGCCGGCGAGGTCAGGCCGTCTTTCCAGATCGCGGGCGACACGGCCAGCACTTCCACCGAACGGCTGTTCTTGCGCAAGTCTTCGGCCAGCGCGTGGGCCACGTTCTTGGAAATGGTGCGCAGCGCGGTGCCCTCGGCGTCTTCGGTCTGCAGGGACAACATGACGCCCAGCGCGATCGACAGGAAAGCGGCGAGGCCGAGGGCCAGCGCGCCGAAGGTGAGGGCGAGCTGCGCGCGCAGGCTGGAGGATCGGCGCGGGACGGACATGGCGGTCTCTGGAGGCAGCAGAGGGGATTGAAGGCGAGTTTGGCAGAAACGCCGGTGGGCCGCATCGCTTAAAACGCGGCGGTTTGTCTCCCTTTTCCAGTCGTCGGACCTCGGCGCCTCCGTCGGCCTCGGGCTTCGCGCGGGCCGCGTGGCGCGCCGATTGCCGACGTGCAGCCCGACTTCATCGAAACCGGAACGCATGCCCAGCCGCATCGAAGACTACGCCTTGATCGGCAACCAGGAAACGGTCGCGCTCGTCGCGCGCGACGGCTCCATCGACTGGATGGGCATGCCTCGCTACGATAGCCCGGCGTTCTTTTCGGCGCTGCTCGGCGCCCCCGAGAATGGCCGCTGGCTGATCTGCCCGGCCGCCGAAGGCGCGCGCGTGACGCGGCGCTACCGCGACGGGTCGATGGTCCTGGAGACCTTGTTCGAGACCGACGGCGGCGCCGTCCTCGTGATCGACTTCATGGGCCGCCGCGACGGCGCCTCGGACCTGCTGCGGATCGTGCGCGGGGTGCGTGGCCGGGTGGCGATGCGCCTGGAGCTCGTGGTGCGGTTCGACTACGGCAGGATCGTGCCGTGGGTGGCGAGGCAGCCCGACGGGCGGCTGCATTTCACCGCCGGCCCCGATCGGCTGACGCTGGCGGCGGCGGTGGCGCTGCGCGGCGAGGACCTGAAGACGGTGGGCGAATTCGAACTCGCCGCCGGCGACGCGCAGGAGTTTTCGCTGACTTGGTCGGCGTCGTACCGCGGCGATCCGCCGGCGCCCGATGCCGCCGCGTCGTTGGCGCAGGTGGAGTCGCAATGGACCGCGTGGTCGTCGCGGCTGCCCGAGGGCGGCCACGTCTCGGAGGCCGTGCGGCGGTCGCTGGTGACGCTGAAGGCGCTCGCTCATTGGGAGACCGGCGGCATCGTCGCCGCGGCGACGACCTCGCTGCCCGAGAAGATCGGCGGCCCGCGCAACTGGGATTACCGCTTCTGCTGGCTGCGCGACGCGACGCTGACGCTCTACGCGCTGCTCGGCCTGGGCTTCGTCGAAGAAGCCGACGCGTGGCGGGCATGGCTCGTGCGCGCGGTGGCCGGCAGCCCGGACGAGCTGCAGATCATGTACGGCGTGGCGGGCGAGCGCCGCCTCGACGAGGTCGAGCTGCCCTGGCTGGCGGGCTACGAGCGGTCCACGCCGGTGCGCATCGGCAACGCCGCGGCGGGGCAGGTGCAGCTCGACATCTACGGCGAAATGATGGATGCGCTGTACGTCGCGCGCCGAGCGGGCCTCGCGCAGGACGCGACGAGCTGGTCGCTCGAATGCGCGCTGGTGCGCCATCTGGAGACGATCTGGGACCAGCCCGACGACGGCATCTGGGAGGTGCGCGGCGGCCGCCGCCACTTCACCCACTCGAAAGTCATGGCCTGGGTCGCGTTCGATCGCGCGGTGCGGTCGGCCACGGAGTTCGGGCTCGAAGCCCCGATCGACCGTTGGAGCGCCATCCGCGACGCGATCCACGAGCAGGTCTGCGCGCGCGGCTTCGATGCGGCGCGCAACACTTTCGTGCAGTCCTACGGATCCCCGGCGCTCGACGCGAGCTTGCTGATGATCCCCCTCGTCGGCTTCCTGCCGCCGGACGACGCGCGGGTGCGCGGCACCCTGGCGGCGATCGAGCGCGGGCTGCTGCGCGACGGGCTCGTGCTGCGCTACGACACCGGCCGCGGGGTGGACGGCCTGCCGCCCGGCGAGGGCGCGTTCCTGGCGTGCAGCTTCTGGCTGGCCGACAACTACATCCTGCAGCAGCGCCTGGACGAGGCTCAGGCGCTGTTCGATCGGCTGCTCTCCTATCGCAACGACGTGGGCCTGCTCGCGGAGGAATACGACCCCGTCGCGCGGCGCCAGATCGGCAATTTCCCGCAGGCGTTTTCCCACCTCGCGTTGATCAATACGGCGACCAGCCTGGCGAGCCGCACGGGAGCGGCGCACCAGCGCGCGTCGTGCGGCGGCGGCCGCGCGCCGACCTAGTGGGCCGGGCCCGCCGCGCCGCACGGCCGTCGCGAAGGCGCCCGCACCGGAATGCGGGGCGTGCAGGTCGCCCGATGAGCGTGCCCCTGCGACGGCCCCGGGGGCTCAATGCTCGTGGTCGCCTTCGATCGGGTTGCCGTAAAGCGGCTTCGCCCCGAACTGCGTGCTGATCGCATAAGCGACCGCGCAGGCGAGCATCACCGGCACGGTGAGCTGGAATTCGTTGGTCATCTCCAGCACCATCGTGATCGCCATCAGCGGCGCGTGCGTGGCCGAGGCCAGCACCGCCGCCATGCCGATCACCACCAGCGATCGGGGGTCGCCGACCCAGGCGGTGGGCAGCCACAGCGGCGCGATCTGCGCCAGCACGCCGCCCGCCGCCGCGCCGACGAACAACGACGGGGTGAACATGCCGCCGATCGCGCCGCTGCCCGAGCTCCATGACGTCGCCATCATCTTGGTCAGCAGCACCAGCGCGAGCCATTGCCAGCTCTCGGCGCCCGACAACGCCGACGCCACCGCGCTGTACCCGTTGCCCCAGACTTCGGGCACGAACGCCGACAGCAGGCCCACCATCAGCCCCCCCAGGGCGAGCCGAAGCGGCACGGAGCGCTGGCGCGCGAACAGGCTGCGGCTGCGCTCGACCAGCAGCAGGAAGCCCCAGCCCAGGCCGCCGAACAGCACGCCTGCGAGCAGCGTGAAGCCGAGGCTGGACGGCAGCATCGTGACCGCCGCCGCGGCGTACAGCGGCTTCGAACCGACCGCTACGTAAACCAGCG
This sequence comes from Burkholderiaceae bacterium, assembly GCA_040509075.1. Classification (GTDB taxonomy): domain Bacteria; phylum Pseudomonadota; class Gammaproteobacteria; order Burkholderiales; family Burkholderiaceae_C; genus Scleromatobacter. The sequence goes on from JBEVLR010000281.1 coordinate 6,373, forward strand.
AGCTCGCCGTGCCCGACGCGATGAGCACCGGCGCGACCGTATGCCGCGCGAAGAAGCCGAGCGCGAGTTCGAGCACGAAGACCACGCCGGCCACCGGCGCGTGGTAGGCCGACGCGATGCCGGCCGCGATGCCGCAGACCATGATGGCGCTGCGCTGCGCGGCCGGGATCGGGAGCAGGCGCGACAGCCACGACGTGATCCACGCCGCCAACTGCACCATCGGGCCTTCGCGGCCGATCGAAGCGCCGGTGCCGATCGACAGCAGCGCCGACAGCGACCGGGTGAGGTTGGTGCGGTCGTTCAGCTCGACGCGGCCCATGCGCGCGGCATCGATGTAGTCGATGTGGTGGTCGCCGTCCGGCCCGCGCGCGGCCCAGCGCGCGCCGAACTCGAGCACGAGCCCGGCGAGCAGGCCTCCGACGGTGCAGACGATGGGCCGCTGCCACGGCGACAAGCCGCGCGCCGCTTCGACGAGCCCGCTGGTGTGGCCGGTCGCCAGCCATTCC
>JBEVLR010000282.1:0-6378 GCA_040509075.1 Burkholderiaceae bacterium
ACGGCACCGCCTGCCCTGGCGGCGTCATCCGTCTGCAAGATGCGCATCCTGGTACTGCATGGCCCCAATCTGAACCTGCTCGGTACACGCGAGCCGGCAGTGTATGGAAGTGCCACGTTGGACGACATTGACCGCGATTTGCTGCAGATAGCCCAAGAAGCCGGTTCCACGCTTCAAAGCTTCCAGAGCAACCATGAAGGCATGCTGATCGACCGGGTCCACGCGGCCCGCACCGACGGCACCGATTTCATCGTGATCAATCCCGGCGCGTTCACGCATACCAGCGTGGCGCTGCGCGACGCGTTCGCGGGCGTGGCGATCCCGTTCGTGGAGGTTCACATCTCGAACGTGCATCGGCGCGAACCGTTCCGGCACCATTCCTATTTCTCAGACCTGGCCGAAGGCGTGATCGTCGGCCTCGGCGTGCAGGGCTATGCCCTCGCGTTGAGGTTCGCCCTGTCCCGCGCACCCGCGCGTTCCTAGCTCGCCCCCGCGGCCCGGCGCCACGAGCGCCGTCCACAGCAATTCTTTCCAGGAGACCGTTCCATCATGGACATGCGCAAGCTCAAGACCTTGGTCGACCTCGTGTCGGAGTCCAACATCTCGGAGCTAGAAATCACCGAAGCCGAGGGCAAGGTCCGCATCGTCAAGGCCGGCTACGGCATTCCCACGACGATGATGATGCAGCCGGCGGGCCAGATGATGATGCCGCCGCAGCAGCAACCCCACGCCGGGCCCGCCGGCGAAGCGGCCGCCGCGCCGGCCGCCAGCGCGCCGGCGGCGGAGACGGGCCACGTGGTCAAGTCGCCGATGGTGGGCACGTTCTACCGATCGGCCAGCCCGGGCTCCAAGCCGTTCGTCGAGATCGGCAGCGCCATCAAGGAAGGCGACCCCATCTGCATCGTCGAAGCGATGAAGATCATGAACGAGATCGAAGCGGACGTGGCCGGCACGGTCAGCAAGATCCTCGTCGAGAACGGCCAGGCCGTCGAGTTCGGGCAACCGCTGTTCATCGTCGAATAAGCGGATACGACCCATGTTCAAGAAGATATTGATCGCCAATCGCGGAGAGATCGCGCTGCGCGTGCAGCGGGCATGCCGCGAAATGGGCATCCAGTCGGTGGTCGTCTATTCCGAGGCCGACCGCGACGCGAAATACGTCAAGCTGGCCGACGAAGCCGTTTGCATCGGCCCGGCGCCGTCGGCGCAGAGTTACCTGAACATGCCCGCGATCATCTCGACGGCGGAAGTGACCGATGCCGAGGCGATCCACCCGGGCTACGGCTTCCTGTCCGAGAACGCCGATTTCGCGGAGCGCGTCGAGAAGAGCGGCTTCACGTTCATCGGCCCGACGCCGGAATCGATCCGCCTGATGGGCGACAAGGTGTCCGCCAAGCAGGCGATGATCAAGGCCGGCGTGCCCTGCGTCCCGGGCTCGGAGGGGGCGCTGCCCGAGGACACGAAGGAACTCGTGCGCATCGCGCGCGCGGTCGGCTACCCGGTGATCATCAAGGCGGCCGGCGGCGGTGGCGGGCGCGGCATGCGCGTCGTCCACACCGAAGCGGCGCTGGTGAACGCCGTGCAGATGACGCGCAGCGAGGCCGGCGCGGCGTTCGGCAATCCGAACGTCTACATGGAGAAGTTCCTCGAGCACCCGCGCCACATCGAGATCCAGATCCTGGCCGACCAGCACAAGAACGCCGTCTGGCTGGGCGAGCGCGACTGCTCGATGCAGCGCCGCCACCAGAAGATCATCGAAGAGGCGCCGGCGCCGGGCATCGCGCGCCGCGTGATCGAGAAGATCGGCGAGCGCTGCGCGGCCGCGTGCAAGCGCATCGGCTACCGCGGCGCGGGCACGTTCGAGTTCCTGTACGAGGACGGCGAGTTCTATTTCATCGAGATGAACACGCGCGTGCAGGTGGAACATCCCGTGACGGAGATGGTGACCGGCATCGACATCGTCCAGGCCCAGATCAAGATCGCCGCCAACGAGGCGCTGCCGTTCACCCAGCGCCAGATCCAGATGCGCGGCCATTCCGTCGAGTGCCGGATCAACGCCGAGGACCCGTACAAGTTCACGCCGTCGCCGGGCCGCATCACGGCGTGGCATTCGCCGGGCGGCCCGGGCGTGCGCGTCGACTCGCACATCTACGCGAACTACTACGTGCCGCCGAACTACGACTCGATGATCGGCAAGATCATCGTCCACGGCGACACGCGCGACCAGGCGCTCGCGCGCATGCGCGTCGCGCTGTCGGAAACCGTGGTCGAGGGCATCCAGACCAACATCCCGCTGCACCGCGAGCTGATGGTCGACGCGAAATTCATCGAAGGCGGCACCAGCATCCACTACCTGGAAGGCTGGCTGGCCCAGCACACGCGATGAGCGGACGGCGCTGAGATGTTCGAGCTGGTGATCCATGCCGCCGAGGCGCTCGTCGAACCGGTGTCGGATGCGCTGATGGACGAGCTCGAAGCGCTCTCCGTCTCCGTGGAAGACTCCGACGCCGGCACCGCTTGCGAACTCGCGCTGTTCGGCGAGCCGGGGATGCCTGCGCCGGGCGCGGGCTGGCGGCGGTCGACGCTGAGGGCGCTGTTCGAGACCGAAGACGCCGCGAGCGCGGCGGCGACGCTCCTGCTCGCGCAGGATTGGGCGCAGGCGGCGCAAGCGCCGTTGAGCGTGACGGCGCTGCACGAGGTCCCCGATCAGGATTGGGTGCGGCTCACGCAGTCGCAGTTCGATCCGGTGGAGATCGCGCCCGAATTCTGGATCGTGCCGACCTGGCACGATCCGCCGGCCGCGGCCACCCGCGTGATCCGGCTGGACCCCGGCATGGCGTTCGGCACCGGCACGCATCCGACGACCCGCATGTGCCTCGCCTGGATCGCGTCGCGCGCCGAGGCGGTCGTCGGGGCGCGCGTGCTCGACTACGGCTGCGGCTCCGGCATCCTCGCGATCGGCGCCGCCCTGCACGGCGCGTCGGCGGTGGACGCGGTCGACATCGACGCCGCGGCGATCGCGACCACGGCGCGCAACGCGGCGGACAACGGCGCGGCGCTGCGCTGCGGCCCGCCCGACGTGGCGGCGGGGCCGTATCGGCTGGTGCTGGCGAACATCCTGGCGACGCCGCTGAAGGTGCTCGCGCCGCTGCTGTGCGGCCACGTCGAGCCCGGCGGGCATCTGGTGCTGGCGGGCATCCTCGACCGCCAGGCCGAGGAGCTGCGCGCCGCCTATGCGCCGTGGATCGCGCTCGACGTCGCCGACGCGCAGGACGGCTGGATCCTGATGACGGGGCGCGGGCCGGCGGCGGCCTGAAATCCGCGCGCCGCCCGGCCCCTCACCGGATACCCCGCACCGTATGAGCGCCCCCAGGCGGCGTCGCTGCCGCCCTCCCGAGGGCCCGGGTCGGGCGGCCGAGCCGCGCCGACTCGGCGAAGCCGCGTCCGGCCCCGCCGCCGCGCCGCGGGATGCCCCTGCCCACATGGCATGATTCAGGGATGAGCCTCGCCACCCGCTGCCCCTCCTGCGGCACGATCTTCCGGGTCGTGCAGGACCAGCTCAAAGTCTCCGAAGGCTGGGTCCGCTGCGGCCAGTGCCATGAGGTCTTCCACGGCATCGAGGCCCTGTTCGACCTCGGCAACGATCCGGCCGTCGCCGCCCGCCGGGCCGCGCGCGACGGGATGGGGTCGGCACCGGCGCCCGCGCCACCGTCGGAAGCGCCGACGGCGTCCGCGCCGCCTCCGGCCCCGCCGCCGTGGCAGGTGCCGGGACCGCCCGCTCCGGCGCCGGCCTTTCCCGACGTCGCGGCCAATGCGAGCCGGACCTTCGTCGAACAAGGCCATGCGGCGCCCATGCCGATGGCCAGGCAGCCCGACCTGTCGCCGCCGCGCAGCACGATCGCACCGCGTTTTGCGGCGAAATTGGCCGAACAGTCCGCCCGCATGCAAGCCGCGGCGCCACCGAGCCCGATTCCGTCGGCGTTCGTCGACGACACCTCGCCGTCGGGCCTGCAAGACAGCGGCCTGCCGGGAAACGCCGAACCCAGCTGGCTGCCCACCGAGCCGGCGTCGATGTCGATGCCGTTCATGGCGTCGGCATCGATCCCGGAGCCGCCGCCGGCCGCGTGGATCCGCGAATCGCCGCCTTCCGCTTCGTCGACCCTGTCGCCTGCCGAGGTCGAGGCGCCGCCGGCCGCGCCGGCTCCGGCGCCTGGAGCGCGCGCCGACGACCCGGCCGCGAATGCGGCGGACGCCCCCGCCCGCGCGCCGCGCGCGACCCCGCACGAACCGTGGGCCCCTGCGCGCGACGACGGCGACGCCGGCGAATCGACCTTGCCCAGCCTGCTGGCGGGTGACGACGAGGACGACCGCGCGGGGCCGCCGACGCTCGCGTCGATGCTGCCCGAAGACGCCGGCGACTGGCCGCCGCGCCGCAATCGCCACCGCAGCCAGCGCCTGCGCACTAACGCCCCGGCCGGCGCCAGGATCCGCTCCGACGACCCCCGATTCCTGCGCGAAGCCAAGCGCGGGATGCGCTGGCGCAGGCCCTGGGTTCGCGCCGGGTTGGGCGTCGCCTCGGCGATCCTGGTCGTGGTCGCCGCGGCCCAGCTCGCGTGGCCGCAGCGCGAGGCGCTCGCCGCGCGTTGGCCGGCGACCTTGCCCTTGTGGGCATGGCTGTGCGATCAGGCGGGCTGCACCATCGAGCCGCCGCGCGCGCTCGCGAGCCTCGCGCTCGACGGCAGTTCGCTGACCCGCACCGAAACCGACCACGTGCTCCTGTTTTCCGCCGACCTCCACAACCGCGCCGACCATGAAGTCCGCATGCCGTCGTTCGATCTGACCTTCATGGACCTGAACGGCGAAATCGTCGCGCGCAAGGTGCTGTCGCCCGCGCAGATCGGCATCCGGCAAAAGGCGCTCGCGCCGGAGGCCGAGCTGCACGTCCACGCGCGCATCCGGGTCGGCAAGGCCGACGCGAACGGCTTCCAGGCCGAGATGTTCTATCCCTGAACCGCCTCCACGAAGCCGGGCGGCGCCGTCCGCCGGGCCTCTTCGCCGCACGAGCCGGCGCCCACCCACCCCCTACGACCACGAAAGCTTCCGCCATGGCCAGCCTCGTTTGCGGTTCCCTCGCGTTCGACACCATCACCGTCTTCCCCGGCCGCTTCGTCGACCAGATCCTCCCGGGCCAACTGCACAACTTGAACGTCTCGTTCCTGGTGCCGACGCTGCGCCGCGAATTCGGCGGCTGCGCGGGCAACATCGCATATACGCTGAAACTGCTCGGCGGCGAACCGGTGGTGCTCGCCGCGCTCGGCGACGACGGCGCGGACTACCTCGCGCACATGGAAAAGCTGGGCGTGTCGACCGACGGCGTCTTCGTCGCAGCCGACAACTTCACCGCGCAGGCGATCATCATCACCGACGCATCGAACAATCAGATCACCGCGTTCCATCCGGGCGCGATGCAGCAGGCGCACGAAGCCGGCCTGCCCGCCCGCGACGACATCGCGTTGGCGATCATCGGCCCCGACGGCCGCGAAGCGATGATCCGCCGCGCGCGCGACCTCGCCGCCGCGGAGATCCCGTTCGTCTTCGACCCGGGCCAGGGACTGCCGATGTTCGACGGCGACGACCTGCGCGCGTTCATCGCGCGAGCGAGCTGGGTCACCGTCAACGATTACGAAGCGAAGATGCTGTGCGAACGACTCGGCATGGAGCTCGCGGAGCTGTCGAGCTCGCACTTGTCGGGAGTGATCGTGACGCTGGGCGACCAGGGCTGCGAGGTCTGGGAACGAGGGGTGCGCACGCACGTGCCGGGCGTCGCGGCGAAAGCCGTGGTCGATCCCACCGGATGCGGCGACGCGTTCCGCGGCGCGCTGCTGTTCGGGCTCGAGCGGGGTTGGCCCTTGGTCGACTGCGCGACGCTCGGCAATCGGATCGGCGCCCTGAAGATCGCGTTCCGCGGGGGACAGAACCATCCGGTGGAGCGCTTCGTTCCCGATCGGTGACCGCGCGCGGCGCGGCGAGCGCACAAAAAAACCCGGCCGAGGCCGGGCTTTCGGGCCGAAGAGGCCGCGGCCTCAGGGCTTGTTGCCCGTCGGGAAGGGCCAGGCGGCAGCCGGGCTCAGCGCGGTTTTCGCGGCAGGCGCAGTCGCGGCAGAGGAAGAAGACGCCGCAGGCGCCGCTTTCTTCGATGCCGCCTTTTTCCCCGCAGCCTTCTTCGCCGGGGCCTTCTTGGCCGGCGCGGCCTTCTTCGCCGCAGCCTTCTTGGCCGGTGCGGCCTTCTTCGCCGGCGCCTTCTTGGCCGGCGCGGCCTTCTTCGCCGGCGCCTTCTTGGCCGGTGCGGCCTTCTTCGCCGGCGCCTTCTTGGCCGGC
>JBEVLR010000283.1:0-6812 GCA_040509075.1 Burkholderiaceae bacterium
TTCTTCTTTCTGTACTTCCTGGTTATCGTCTTTTCCAGGGGTGCTGAAGTAAAGCCCTGAATTGATTTCGAATTCTTCCCAGCAAACATGTCCGTCTTCCTGCAACGAATGCACGGCCTGCGCTTGAAGTGCCGTTTCCTGCAAGGGGTTCTCTTTTATTTCTCTGTTGATTCGATGTATTTCATTATCCAGGGACATCAGATCCGGATGATAGATTCCTTTGTATCCTTGATAATCATTTTTAAAATTTACATACCAAAATCCAAATTCTCTTCGTACCGCGAGTTCCATTTGCTGGATGAATACTGCTTTCCCAGGGCCATCGCTGTATTGATTCAGGTTTTTCAGGTTTGTATCGACCAATTCGCGGAACCGGAATGCTTTTCCTTCGTCGGTTCGAAACCGATCCATCTTCGAACATTCGGTGGTCCAAGTCGAATGCATGGACATCAATATGTGCGACGGACAAGTCTCCCCATCCTGCTGGTTTCTGGCCAAGGCCTCGACCAGGTCTTGCAGCGAAGACGACAAGTCCCCGATGGCTTCCAAGCGGTTGGGCGCCCCAGGCGCCGGTTTCGGGAACGGCAGATGCGGTGGCAATGACGCCAGGATGGACGACATCAGGTCGTCCATCGGCACGACTGGTCCGTCGCGGGTGTCCGACGGGGCGGAGACGTCCTCGTCTGTGGCCGAGGCCCGCGCGGGGCGCGCTTCGACGCCGAGCGAATCGGACGGAAGGCTGAAGCGGCGCGGCTGGGTCGGTGCCGGATCAGGCAGGTCCTCGGGTCGCTGCCCCAACGATCGGCGCCTGATCGGGGTCGACATTCCGATGCCGGAAAGCGGTTCCGCCGGTTCGGCAGGGTTCGCCGGGAACAGGCCTGAGGTCGGAGTGATCGTATCGCTGGGCATCGTTGGCGATCCAATTTTCGTTTTGCAGCTTCAGTATCCGAGCGCTGAATTCGTAGGGATCGATTGAAATGCGAAGTGATGCGTCCATCAGCGAAGCCAATGCATCCGCCTGATCCGCGAGCCGTCGCGGAAAAGCCGGCTTCAAGCCAGGAAGCCGGTCGCCGGCGCCAGGGAGCCGATCCATCGGGCCTGCAGGGCCGGGCGCTGCCGCGCGTCGGCGCGCAGGATCGCAGCCGGATGGCGGCAGACCAGCACCGGCAGGCCATCTTCGCGCACCAACCACGTCCCCTCGTGGCCGAGCACGCCCACGTCGCGCCCCAGCAGGCTGCGCGCCGCCGTCGCCCCCAGCGCGACGATCGCGCGCGGGCGCAGCGCGGCGATTTCGGCTTCGAGCCAATGCAGGCACGCTTCGGCTTCCCGCTGGCTCGGCGTCCTGTGGATCCGACGTTTGCCGCGCAGCTCGTGGTGGAAATGCTTGACCGCATTGGTCAGGTAGAGCGCGCGCGATTCCCAACCCAGTTCCTGGAACGCGGCGCGCAGCAGTTGCCCGGCCGGCCCCTGGAACGGCCGGCCGCGCAGATCTTCCCGATCGCCCGGCTGCTCGCCCACGATCATCAGCCGCGCCGAGGGATCGCCTTCCCCGAAGACGGTCTGCGTCGCGGCGTCGGCGATCGGGCAATCCCGACAACGGGCGGCCGAACGCCGGATCGCCTCGAGTCCGGCTCGCGCACCGGGCGATCGCCCGTCAGGATCGGCGTCCAGCGCCGATCCCTCGGGCCGATCACCGGCCGTGCGATCGATGTCCAGCTGCCCGCGCCGCCGTTCCCGCGCCGCCCCGCCGTCGTCGATCATGCGGCCGGCGCGCGAGGGCGCCCCTGCGATCAGCGGTCCGATCGTCGCCGCTTCGGGCAAGTTCTTCCAAAAGCGAACCGGCATTTCCCGTTTCATCATCGCGACCTTGAGCCGGGCGGGGTTGAAGATGCTGCGGTAATACGCGAGCCACAGCGCTTCGCCCGCATCTGCGGCGGGCGCTTGGGCGCGCACCGCTCCCGGCCGGAACGCCAGCGACCGGCCGTCCCATTCCACGCAGGCGCGTGGCGTCAGGATGGCCCAGCGCATCGTCGCGAAGCGTCGCGCGAAGAACGGCGCGGCGGCTTCCACGACGTGGTGCGCCGGGTCGAACCAGGCGACGTGGCGCGTCGATCCCGCGGTCGGAGCGTCGCCCGTTGCGGCCGTCGTTCCCGGTTCGTCGAGCGGGCGGAACCGCACGAAGGCGTGCATCTTGTGGATCTCGCGCCGCACCTCGCGCTGCAGGCGGTCGAACTGGAGGCGATCCGCGTCCAGCGGATCGGCCCAGGCAGCGGGGGAATCGGCGATGCGCATCGCCATCCGATGCAGCAAGGGCAGACGCCCGTCGTCCCCGTTCAGGAAAACCTGGCGCGCCGCTTCGACGAAGGACTTCGGCAGCGCCAGCGGGCCGGCATCGGGCATCGCGTGCGCATCGCGGGCCGTGCCGTCATCGAACAGGTCGGGCGCGTCATCGTCCCGGAAATGCCATCGCACCGATGCGGGCGCCGCCCGCTCGTCGCGCAGCGCGCGGATCGCGCGCGAAAAACCGGCCCAATCGGTCACGCTCGCCAGCGTGACGTCAACCGTCGGATGCGTCATCTTCAGCCGAACAGGTCGGCCTGTTCCATGCGGTGCGATCGGCGCCGGACGGTCTGGCGCAGCGCCGCGCCGTCGCCGTCGCGCGGCACATGATCCGGCAGCGAGACGAACGCGAGCACTTTGGTCACGGAGACGCGCAGCCGATCGAGGTCGGCGCGGCGCACGCTGCGGGCGCGGCGCGCCGCCAGCAAGCGCTCGACGGAACGCAAGCCCAGGCCGGGGACGCGCAGCAGCCGTTCCTTCGACGCCCGGTTCAGGTCGACCGGGAATTGCGTCGGGTTCGCGAGCGCCCAGGCGAGTTTCGGATCGACGTCCAGCGACAGCATGCCGTCCTCGGTGCAGATCTCCTCCTGGGCGAATCCATAGAAGCGCATCAGCCAATCCGCCTGATAGAGCCGATGCTCGCGCATCAGCGGCGCCGCGCGCGACGGCAGCGCGGGGGACGCATGCGGGATCGGGCTGAACGCCGAGAAATAGACCCGCCGCAGGCGATAGGCGCCATACAGGGTGGCGCTCGTCTGCAGGATCGTGCGGTCGTCGGATCCGTCCGCGCCGACGATCATCTGGGTGCTCTGCCCGGCGGGCGCGAAGCGCGGAGGCGGCGCCGGCTTCGCGGCGCAGGCCGCCAGCGAACGCGCGGACCGCGCGGTGCCGTCGGCATGGTCGTCGAGCTGCAGCTTGATGCGCGCCATCGACCGCTTGATGGCGCCGCCTTCCTTTTCCGGCGCGAGCGCCCGCAGCGCATCGGCCGTCGGGAGTTCGATGTTCACGCTGAGGCGATCGGCGTACCGCCCCGCTTTCAACACGAGCTCGTCGCTCGCGTCGGGGATCGCCTTCAGATGGATGTAGCCGCGGAAACCATGGTCTTCCCGCAGGCGACGCGCGACCTCGATCACCTGCTCCATCGTGTAGTCCGGCGACCGCACGATGCCCGAACTGAGGAACAGGCCCTCGATGACGTTGCGGCGGTAAAAATCCAGCGTGAGGTTCACGACCTCGTCCACGGAGAATCGGGCGCGTTCGACGTTGCTCGACTCCCGGTTGACGCAATACAGGCAGTCGTACACGCACCAGTTGGTCAACAGGATCTTCAGCAGCGAGATGCAGCGGCCGTCCGGCGCATAGCTGTGGCAGATCCCGGCGCCCTCGGTCGAACCCAGGCCGCCGCCGTCGGCCGAGTCGCGCTTGACGGTGCCGCTCGATGCGCACGATGCGTCGTATTTGGCGGCGTCCGCGAGGATGATGAGTTTCCGGCGCGTGTCCATGAGCGGGAGTGGAAGCGAGGGCTTGGGGCGTTGGGTTGGAGTCGATGATACTGTGTTTATGAACAGCATGCCATGATGCCGCCGGGATGACGGCGCCGGCCCGTCGTTTGCTCCGTTCGTCGGGCGGAGACAGGAGACCCCTCATGAACGACTCGGATTCACAAACGGCCTACGGCGTGTTCAAGCCGGTCGGCCACGTGCTGGCTTCATTCCCGACCGAAGCGGATGCGCGTTCGGCGATCACCGAACTGACGCAGGCCGGGTTCGCGGCGGCGGATGTCGCGTTCTATCCGGCAGCGGAGGTCTGCGCGCGGGCGGAACGCGACATCGCCAATGCCGGCGTGCTGGCCGGCATCGGCTAGGAGCTGAACCTCGTGAAACAGCAACGCGACCTCGCCGCGAAAGGCCATCCGTTCGTGTCGGTCAAGGCTTCGGAAGATGCGCTGGCGCGGCGGGCGGGCCGGATCATGGCGGGCCATCGTGCCGACCGGGCGCAGAAGTTCGGCACGTTCATCATCGAAGAATTGATCGAGCCCGGGTCGGGGCAGCCCCAAGTGCGTGAATCGCCCGACAGCGGCACCGACCCGCAGACGCGTTCCGGCGCCGAGGGTCAGCGAGGATCGAGGATCGTCTGACGGGCCCGGCCGGCGCGTTCGAAATTCACCGGCCGCCTGAACCGTCCGTTGCCGGCAAGCGTTTCAGGCGGCCGGCGGCCGCCATGCAGCCCAGCCAAAGCACGGCGATGAACCCCACCACGGCCGGCCAGGCACCGGCCGCCCAGGCGTGCCCGCCCAGCCAGCCCATCGAACCGGCACCGGCGTAGTAAGCGGTGAGATAGCTCGCGGACGCGAGCGCTTTGGACTGCCGGGCCAGCCGCCCGACCCAGCTTGAGGCCACCGAATGCGCGCCGAAGAAACCGAACGTGAACAAGGCGACGCCCACGATGACGATCGGCAGCGCCTCGAACAGCGTCAACGCCAGGCCGACGGCGATCAATGACAGCATCGCGCCGAGCACGCGCGACGAGCCGACGCGGTCGGCACGCCTGCCGGCCCAGGGAGACGAGATCATGCCGACGACATACAGCAGGAAGATCGCCCCGATCGCCGCGTGCGACAAACCGAACGGGGCGTCGCCGAACCGGAAGCCGAGGTAGTTGTAGAAGCTGACGAACGCGCCCATCAGCAGCAAGGCGAGCGCGAACAGCGGCGGCAGGCCGGGTTCGCGCAGCAGGCTGCACAGGTCGCGGGCGATCAGGCCGGCCCGCAGCGCGCGCGGCCGATGGCGGCGTGACGCCGGCAGGCTGCGCCAGAATTCCACGGCCGCGAACGCGCCGAGCGTTCCGAGCCCGGCGAATGCGACGCGCCACGACACCAGATCCGCCAGGGCGCCGCACACCAGCCGGCTGGTCATCCCGCCGGCGGCGTTGCCGGCGATGATCAACCCCACGGCCCGCCCCAGCGTCGCCGGATCCATTTCTTCGGCGAGATACGCCGAAGCCACCGCGGGCAGGCCGGCCAGGCACAGGCCCAGCAATGCGCGCAGCGTCAACAAGGTCGCGTAGTCGGGGGCGACCGCGCACGCCGAGCTGCAGATCGCGCCCAGCGCCAAGGCGGCGACCATCACCGGTTTAGGGCCAATGCGCTGAGCGAGCGCGCCGGCCGGGATCAAGCCCGCCGCCATCGCTGCGGCGGTGGAGGACAACACGCCGCTGGCCTGCGCCGGCGTCAGCTCGAATTCGAGGCCGAACAGCGACAGCAGGGGTTGCGGGCCGTAGAACATCGCGAAGGTCGCGAAGCCGCCGACGAACAGCGCCCACTTGGCGGCGCGGTCGTCATGCGTGCCGGCGGCTCTCGGCGGAGGAAGGGCGTCGTCCGGCGACTCTGCGGTCGTCGCGGGCAACGGGGTGGGGGCGAGCACGGAGGACATGGAAGGGGGGCGACCACCGGACGCAAGACTTGTGACGGCATTCGACGCACCCATCGTAGGAAATCGCTCGCAGCAAGTCCAATATATGATTCACTCATTAATAAGACTTGATAAGTCTCAATTGAAGTGCCAGGAGTTGCGTCATGGAGCTGCGCCACCTGCGCTATTTCGTCGCCGTCGCCGAAGAGCTGCACTTCACCCGCGCGGCGCGGCGGCTGAACATCGCCCAGCCGCCGCTGAGCCAGCAGATCCGTGCGCTCGAGGCCGAGCTCGGCGCCGCGCTGTTCGCGCGCACCCGCCGAAGCGTCGCGTTGACCGACGCCGGGCAGGCTTTGCTGGCGCGGGCGCGGCAGGTGCTGGCCTTGACGCAGGGATTGCCGGACGAAATGCGGCGCGTCGCCCGCGGCGAGGTCGGCCAGCTGCGCATCGGCTTCTCGTCGACGCTGCCGTTGACCCGGCTGCTGCGCGACGTCGTCGCCGCGCATCGCCGAACCCATCCGGACATCGCGCTGCACCTGCGCGAGATGCATCCCGCGCTGCAGTTCGATGCGCTGCGCGGCGGCGAGATGGACGTCGGGCTCGTGCGCTACAACGAACGGGCGCCGGACGGGCTGCGTTTCGTGGTGCTGCGGCGCGATCCGCTCCGGCTGGTGGTGCCGGCTCGCCATCGTTTCGCCCGCCGCCATCGCGTCGCGATCGCCGAATGCCGCGACGAAGCCTTCATCGGTTTTCCCGACAGCGCAGGCACCGGCTCCGCGCCGGTGTTGAAGCGGCTTTGCGCAACGGCCGGCTTCGAGCCGCGCATCGCGCAGGAAGCCCGCGAAGCGACGACGCAGATCAGCCTCGTCGCCGCGGGGCTCGGCATCGCGGTGTTGCCGGCGCCGCTGGACGCCGTGCAGATCGAAGGCGCCCGCTACGTCGCGATCGACGGCGACGACGCGACGCTGGTGATGTCGGCGGCGACGCGGGCGGACGAGGCCTCGGAGCGGGTGCTCGGCTTCGTGCGCCGCGTCGGCTCGCTGGCCGCGGGAGCCGACGCGG
>JBEVLR010000284.1:0-4270 GCA_040509075.1 Burkholderiaceae bacterium
CGAACAACCTCGCGCTCAAGGGGGCCGCGAACTTCTACGGCACGCGCGGCAAACACCTGATCACCGTGAAGACGGAGCACAAGGCGGTGCTCGACACGATGCGCGAGCTCGAGCGCCGGGGCTTCGAAGTGACCTACCTCGATGTCGAGCCGAACGGGCTGCTGGATTTCGAGAAGTTCAAGGCGGCGATCCGTCAGGACACGATCCTGGCGTCGGTCATGTTCGTGAACAACGAGATCGGCGTGATCCAGGACATCGCCGCGCTCGGTGCGCTGTGCCGCGACCGCGGCGTGATCTTCCACGTCGACGCGGCGCAGGCCACCGGCAAGGTCGACATCGACCTGACGACGCTGCCGGTCGACTTGATGAGCCTCGCGTCCCACAAGACTTACGGCCCCAAGGGCATCGGCGCGCTTTACGTGCGGCGCAAGCCCCGCATCCGCCTGGAAGCGCAGATGCACGGCGGCGGCCACGAGCGCGGCATGCGCTCGGGCACGCTGCCCACGCACCAGATCGTCGGCATGGGCGAGGCGTTCCGCATCGCGGCCGCAGAAATGGGCGTGGAGCGCGAGCGCATCCGGGCGCTCCAGCAGCGCCTGCACGCCGGGCTCTCCGGCATCGAGCAGGTGTTCCTCAACGGCGACATGGAACGCCGCGTGCCGCACAACCTGAACATTTCCTTCAACTATGTCGAAGGCGAGTCGCTGATCATGGGCGTCAAGGGCATCGCCGTGTCGTCCGGTTCGGCCTGCACGTCGGCCAGCCTGGAGCCGAGCTACGTGCTGCGCGCCTTGGGCCGCAGCGACGAGCTGGCGCACTCGTCGCTCCGCATGACGATCGGCCGTTTCACGACGGAAGAAGAGATCGACGAAGCCGTCCGCCTGCTGAAGGACACCGTCGCGCGCCTGCGCGGGCTGTCGCCGTTGTGGGACATGTACCGCGACGGCGTCGACATCAGCTCCATCCAGTGGGCGGCACACTGATTTCCCCAGAGAATCGAGGGTAGGAAAATGGCATACAGCGACAAGGTCATCGACCACTACGAGAACCCCCGCAACGTCGGCGCCTTCGACAAGGGCGACGACACCGTCGGCACCGGCATGGTCGGCGCGCCGGCTTGCGGCGACGTGATGAAGCTGCAGATCAAGGTTGACCCGGCGACCGGGCTGATCGAGGACGCGCGGTTCAAGACCTACGGCTGCGGATCCGCGATCGCGTCGTCCTCGCTCGTGACCGAGTGGATCAAGGGCAAGTCGCTCGACGAGGCGATGACGATCCGCAACACGCAGATCGCCGAGGAACTCGCGCTGCCGCCCGTCAAGATCCACTGCTCCATCCTCGCGGAAGACGCGATCAAGGCCGCCGTGAGCGATTACAAGTCCCGTCACGGCCAAGCCGGGACGGCGACCCCCGGGATGCCCGTCGAGGCCGTTTCGGCGAATGCCTGAGGCCGCGGCGATGGCGGTGACCCTGACCGAAGCGGCGGCGCGGCACGTGACGCGCTACATCGCCAAACGCGGCCGCGGCGTCGGCGTGCGGCTGGGCGTGAAGACGACCGGTTGCTCGGGCCTGGCCTACAAGCTCGAGTACGCCGACGATCTCACGCCGGAAGACGTGGTTTTCGAAGGCCACGGCGTCAAGGTGCTGGTCGATCCGAAGAGCCTGCCCTACATCGACGGCACCGAGCTCGACTTCGTGCGCGAGGGCTTGAACGAAGGCTTCAAGTTCCGCAATCCGCGCGAGAAGGATCGCTGCGGTTGCGGAGAATCCTTCCGCGTCTGAGGCCGCTGTCCGATTTTCGGTGAGGCGCGGCGCCCGCCGCGCTGTTCGCCGTCGTTGCCGTCGGCGCATTCCGTTCTCGCTCCTGCCGGGCTTTTTCCCAATGACCGCTGTTCTTCGCCTTTGTTCACCGCATCGCCCGCCCTGGCGCCATCGTTGCGGCGGCGGCGCATCCGATCTCCTGGAAGGCCGATGGGCGACGCGCTGAGCCTCTCATCGACGGACTTCGCGTTGTTCGGCCTGCCCGAGCGTTTCGGGCTCGACGCGGCCCAGCTCGACGCGAAATGGAAGGCGCTGCAGGGCACCGCCCATCCGGATCGCTTCGCCACCGACACCCCCGCGGCGCAGCGCATGGCGATGCAGTGGGCGATCCGCATCAACGAAGCGTATCGCCGGCTGAAGGATCCGCTCGCCCGCGCCGCCTATCTGTGCGCGCTCCACGACGCCGATGTGCAAGCCGAGAGCAACACCGCGATGCCCGCGGCGTTCCTGATGCAGCAGATGGCGTGGCGCGATGCGCTGTCCGAAGCGGCCACCTTGGACGAGGTCGACGCGCTTTCCGACGAAGTCCTGGCGGCGCGCGAGGCCGCGCTGGCGTCGTTGCGGCAGCAGATCGACCGCGCCGACCCGGTCGATTGGCGCGCGGTGGCCGGCACGGTGCGGGGGCTGATGTTCGTCGACCGTTTCCTGGTCGACGTCGATCGGCGCGTCGATGCGCTGCAGCGCTGAGAACCTTTGAACGTCAGAAAAAAAGATCCTCCGCTACGACATGGCATTGCTCCAGATCTCCGAACCGGGACAAGCGCCCGATCCGCACCGGCGGCGCATCGCCGTGGGCATCGACCTCGGCACGACGCACTCGCTGGTCGCCGCCGTGCGTCACGGCGTCGCCGAATGCCTGCCCGACGAGCAGGGCCGGGTGATCCTGCCTTCGGCCGTGCGATATCTCGAGAACGGCGATCGCCGCATCGGCTTCGCGGCGCTCGAGTCGCAGGGCGACGACGCCGAGAACACCATCGTGTCGGCCAAGCGCTTCATGGGGCGCTCGCTCGCCGACGTCGCCGCCCACCAGAAGCTGCCGTATCGTTTCGTCGACCAGCCCGGCATGGTGGGCGTGCAGACGCGCGCCGGCACGAAGACCGCGGTCGAGGTGTCGGCCGACCTCCTAGCGACGCTGCGTTTCCGGGCGGAAGACACTTTCGCGGACGACCTCTACGGCGCCGTCATCACCGTGCCCGCGTATTTCGACGACGCGCAGCGCCAAGCCACGAAAGACGCGGCGGCGCTCGCCGGCCTGAACGTGCTGCGCCTGATCAACGAGCCGACCGCCGCGGCGATCGCCTATGGGCTGGACGAGCGCGTCGAAGGGCTTTACGCGGTCTACGATCTCGGCGGAGGCACGTTCGACGTGTCGTTGCTGCGCCTGACGCGGGGCGTGTTCGAAGTCGTCGCCACCGGCGGCGATTCGGCGCTCGGAGGCGATGACTACGACCAACGCCTGGCCGGCGCGCTGCTGCAGCGCGCGGGGCTCGCGCCGCTGGAACGACTGGCGCCGCGCGACCGCCGCCGCGTGCAGACGGAGGCGAGGCGGGTGAAGGAGGCGTTGAGCGCCGCGCAAGCGGTCGTGGCCGTCCTCGAAGTGGGCGGCGCCGCCTGCCCGGTGGAGATCGACCGCGCCGGATTCGAAGCCGCGACGGCCGAACTCACGGCGACCACGCTGCACCTGCTCAAGCGCGTGCTGCGCGACGCGAAAGTGTCGACCGGCGACGTGCAGGGCATCGTGATGGTGGGCGGCTCGACGCGCATGCCGGCCGTCCGCAACGCGATCGAAGCCTTGTTCGGCCGGTCGCCGCTGACGAACCTGAACCCCGACGAGGTGGTCGCCCTCGGCGCGGCGATCCAGGCGAACGCGTTGGCCGGCAACGCGGCGGACGGCGATCTCCTGCTGCTGGACGTCACCCCGCTGTCGCTGGGCCTGGAGACGATGGGCGGGCTGGTCGAGCGCGTCATCGAACGCAATTCGACGATCCCGACCGCGAAGGCGCAGGACTTCACCACTTTCAAGGACGGCCAGACCGCCATGACGGTGCACGTGGTGCAGGGCGAGCGCGAGCTGGTGTCCGATTGCCGTTCGCTGGCCCGTTTCGAGTTGCGCGGCATTCCGCCGATGGTGGCGGGCGCCGCGCGCATCCGCGTCATGTTCCAGGTCGATGCCGACGGCTTGCTGAGCGTCAGCGCGACAGAGCAGACTTCGGGCGCCGAGGCGGCGATCGTCGTCAAGCCCAGCTACGGCCTCAGCGACGAAAGCGTGGCGGCGATGCTGAAGGAGGGTTTCGCGGCCGCCGAAGCCGACATGGCCAGCCGCAGCCTGCGCGAAGCCCGGGTCGACGCCGAGCGCATGATCCTCGCGACCGAGTCGGCGCTGGCCGCCGACGGCGACCTGTTGACGGCCGCCGAACGCGATGCGGTCGCCGCGTTGATCGCCGCCTCG
>JBEVLR010000285.1:0-4378 GCA_040509075.1 Burkholderiaceae bacterium
CGCTACGACGAAGTCGGCGCAGTGTTCGGCCGCAACCGCCCGGCGGTCGGCTTCAGCCTCGACCTGCGCGCGCTGTCCGCGGCGATGCCCGCCGCCCCGCTCAAGGCCGCGGTGCTGGCCCCGTGGAGCGAAGATGCCGGCTTGCGCGCGGCGATCCGCGCGCTGCGCGCCGACGGCGAAACCGTCGTGTGCGCGCTGCCGGGCCACGAACACGAGGCGCAGGAATTCGCCTGCGACCGTGAACTGGTTGCCATCGACGGCCGATGGCAACTGCGCAGAATCGCGTGAAGGCGCCGCAACGCCGTTAGCCTTCGCTTCGTCCGCCAACGCTCCGCCGACTCTTCCGGCTCGCCGACCCCTTTCCCCCTTCCGATCCAGATTTTTCCATGCAGCAAAGCAAATCATCCGTCTCGCGCGGCCGCAACGTCGTGGTCGTCGGCACCCAATGGGGCGACGAGGGCAAGGGCAAAGTCGTCGACTGGCTGACCGATCACGCGCAAGGCGTCATCCGCTTCCAGGGCGGCCACAACGCCGGGCACACGCTGGTCATCAAGGGCATCAAGACGGCGCTGCAGCTGATCCCGTCGGGCGTGATGCGCGATGGCGTGGACTGCTACATCGGCAACGGCGTGGTGGTCGATCCGACGCATCTGCTGTCCGAGATCGAGCGCCTGGAGAAGATCGGGCTCGACGTGCGTTCGCGCCTGTTCGTCAGCGAGGCTTGCCCGCTGATCCTGCCCTTCCATGCCGCGGTGGACAAGGCGCGCGAGGCGGAGCGCGGCGACGGCAAGATCGGCACCACCTGCAAGGGCATCGGTCCGGCCTACGAAGACAAGGTCGCGCGCCGCGCGCTGCGCATGCAGGACCTGAAGCATCCCGAACGTTCCGCGAAGAAGCTGCGCGAGCTCCTCGACGTCCACAACGCGACGCTGTTGCGCCTGAAGTCGCAGCCGCTCGAGTTCCAGCCGATTTTCGATCAGGCGATGCTCGCCAGCGAACTGCTCAAGCCGATGATGGCCGACGTGGGCGATGCGCTCAGCAAGGCGCACCGGGCCGGCGCCAACCTGCTATTCGAAGGCGCGCAGGGCACGCTGCTCGACATCGACCACGGCACCTATCCGTTCGTCACGTCCAGCAACTGCGTGGCCGGCAACGCGTCCGCGGGCACCGGGGTCGGGCCGGATCAGCTGCACTACATCCTGGGCATCACCAAGGCCTACACGACGCGCGTCGGCGCCGGCCCGTTCCCAACCGAGCTCGACATCGTCGCCGAAGGCGGCGTCGGCCACCACCTGTCCACCGTCGGCCAGGAGCGCGGCACCGTCACCGGCCGCGGGGGGGGCGGCGGGGGGGGGGGGGCGGGGGGGCGGGGGGGGCGGGGGCGGCGGCACCGCCGCACAGGGGGGGGCAGGAACAAAAAACCCCCCCGCGCTCGACCGCGTCGCCGACGGCGGCGTCGGCCCCCACCGGGCCACCGTCGGCCCGGAGCGCGGCCCCGTCACCGGCCGCGCGCGCCGCTGCGGCTGGCTCGATGCGGCGGCGCTGCGGCGCGCGATCCTGATCAACGGCATCTCGGGCCTATGCATCACCAAGCTCGACGTGCTCGACGGCTTGGCCGACATCCAGATCGGCGTGGGCTACCGGCTGGACGGCAAGGCGATCGACATCCTGCCGCTAGACGCCGACGACGTCGCCCGTTGCGAGCCGGTCTACGAGGCCTGCCCCGGCTGGACCGAAACCACGTTCGGCCTCACGCAGTGGGATCAGCTGCCGCTCAACGCGCGCCGCTACCTGGAGCGCGTGGAGGCGTTGATCG
The DNA here is from genome assembly GCA_040509075.1 of Burkholderiaceae bacterium. Lineage (GTDB taxonomy): Bacteria > Pseudomonadota > Gammaproteobacteria > Burkholderiales > Burkholderiaceae_C > Scleromatobacter. The sequence goes on from JBEVLR010000285.1 coordinate 1,817, forward strand.
GCGCGCCGATCGACATGGTGTCCACCGGCCCGGACCGCGAGCACACGATCCTGTTGCGCCACCCCTACCGGTAGAAAGACCAAGATGCTCACGGACGACGGAAAGCACCTGTACATCTCGTGGGCCGAGTACCACCAGCTGATCGAACGCCTGGCGTTGAAAGTCCACGCTTCCGGCTGGGAGTTCGATCAGATCCTCTGCCTGGCGCGCGGCGGCATGCGGCCTGGCGACATGCTGTCGCGGATCTTCGACAAGCCGCTCGCGATCATGTCGACCAGCTCCTACCGGGCCGAGGCGGGCACGATCCAGGGCCGCCTCGACGTGGCCAAGTACATCACGCTGCCGCGCGGCGATCTGGCGGGGCGCGTGCTGCTGGTCGACGACCTGGCCGATTCCGGCGCGACCTTGGCGGCGGTCGCCGAACGCCTGCGCGGCTTGCCGGCGATCGGCGAACTGCGTTCCGCGGTGCTGTGGATCAAGGCGATCTCGACCTACACGCCCGACTACTTCGTCGAAGTGCTGCCCACGAGCCCGTGGATCCACCAGCCGTTCGAAGATTACGACGGCATCTCGATCGAGACGCTCGCGAGAAGGAATGTGCCGGGTGACGAATGAAAAAGGCCCGCCGAGGCGAGCCTTTGTCCATTTCCCGTCGATCCGAAGCCGCGCGTCGCGCGCGACGGCTTTTTTTTGGTGCCCAGAAGAGGACTCGAACCTCCACGCCGTTAAGCGCTAGTACCTGAAACTAGTGCGTCTACCAATTCCGCCATCTGGGCAAGGTACATTTCGTCGATCACTCGTATATTCGACGACGATCGAACCGAAAACATTCAATTCGCCGAAGCCGAACGCCAGATCAAAGCCAAACAAAAAGCCGTCAGGCAATTAAAACGAGCAATCAAGAAAGACAAGGATTCTATCATTAAGAATAAAACAACCGCAAGCCCCCAGCCGCTCGCCGGCGCATTGATGGGCGAGGCCGAAGGAATCGTCTTCGGGCACCGGGACGGGCACGGCTTCGTCAAGCGAGATGACGGCGAACCCGACGTCTACCTCTCCCAACAGGAAATGCGCTCGGTGCTGCACCGCGACCGCGTGCGCGTGCGCCTGGTGCGCTTCGACCGCAAGGGCCGTCCGGAAGGGCGCGTGCTGGAGATCGTCGAGCGGCGCAAGGCGCCCATCATCGGCCGCCTGCTCAACGAAGGCGGCGCCTGGCTCGTCGCGCCGGAGGATCGCCGTTACGGGCAAGACATCCTGATCCCGAAGAACGCCACCGCCTCCGCCGTGGCCGGGCAGGTCGTCGCCGTCGAGCTGACGGAGCCGCCGTCGATGTACTCGCAACCCGTCGGCCGCATCACCGAGGTGCTGGGTGAAATCGACGATCCCGGCATGGAGATCGAGATCGCGGTGCGCAAATACGAGGTGCCGTACCGCTTCTCGCCGGAGACGCTCGCGCAGGCCGCCCGGCTGCCCGACCGTGTCCGCGCGGCGGACGCCAAAGGGCGCGTCGACCTGTCCGACGTGCCGCTGGTCACCATCGACGGCGAGGACGCGCGCGACTTCGACGACGCGGTCTACTGCGAGCCGCACAAGTCGGGCCGCGGCAAGAACGCGTTCAGCGGCTGGCGGCTGATCGTCGCGATCGCCGACGTCGGCCACTACGTGAAGCCGGGCGAACCGCTCGACGCCGATGCCTACGAACGCGCGACTTCGGTGTACTTCCCGCGGCGCGTGATCCCGATGCTGCCCGAGAAGCTGTCGAACGGCCTGTGCTCCCTCAATCCCGACGAGGACCGGCTCGCGATGGTCTGCGACATGCTGATCGACGAGGACGGCGAACAGCGCGCCTACCAGTTCTACCCGGCGCTGATCCGCTCGCATGCGCGGCTCACGTACGCCGAGGTGGCCGCGGTGCTGGGCAACACGCGCGGGCCCGAGGCCGCGCAGCGCGCCGAACTCGTCGCGCACCTGCTGAACCTGCATGACGTCTACCGCGCGCTGCTGAAGGCCCGCCATCGCCGCGGCGCGATCGATTTCGAGACGACCGAAACGCAGATCGTCTGCGACGACAACGGCCGCATCGAGCGCATCGTGCCGCGCACGCGCAACGACGCGCACCGCTTGATCGAGGAGGCGATGCTGGCGGCCAACGTCTGCGCCGCCGACTTCATCGCGCTCAACAAGCACCCGGCGCTGTTCCGCGTGCACGAAGGCCCGACGCCCGAAAAGAAAGCCACGCTGCAGAATTACCTGCGCGCGCTCGGTCTGGGCCTGTCGATCAGCGACGATCCCAAGCCGGCCGAATACCAGGCGCTGGCGGCGGCGACCAAGGACCGCGTCGATGCGCAGCAGATCCATTCGATGCTCCTGCGCTCGATGCAGCAGGCGATCTACACGCCCGAGAACAGCGGCCATTTCGGTCTCGCGTACGGCGCCTACGCCCACTTCACGAGCCCGATCCGGCGCTACCCCGACTTGCTGGTGCACCGCGTCATCAAGGCGCTGCTGGCGGGCAAGCGCCTTCCCGTGCAGATGCCTTCGGCCGACAAGCCCGCGGGCGCC
>JBEVLR010000286.1:0-7444 GCA_040509075.1 Burkholderiaceae bacterium
CGCGCGCTGAACGGTCACCGAACCACGCCAGCAATCGATTGGTTGGATCGATGATGGATTTTTGAATTTTCTTGACACGCCTTCGAAATTCCGACGGCATTGCTCTGATCCGAGAGATTTGTGCTTCACAGGTGGCTTTGAGCTGAATCAACTCAAGCCGATTGTCCGGATGGACGATTGAATCGACTCGCACACGCAGCAAACCAGAGCCGAGAGGCTGCCCGGCTGCCATCTGAACGCGCAAACCGAGGAATTGCTGCATCAATGGCTCCAAGCGTGACGGGTCGGCCTGGCTTGCGGATTGGGATTGCGCACCACCTGACGGCGACGAGACCGTTATCACGTCTGTCGCCGCTTGCGCAAGAGTCCGAACGCGTTTTTCGTCTGATGTGCCTATACCCGTATCGTGGTTTTGCACCCATTCTTCCAAGGATTGCTTCGACGAATTGATTCGCTCGACAAATTTCAATGCCGGCCCAAGGTAAGCGCGCGCCTCTAACAATTCTTGGTCTCGTCGGTTCAAATGCCAACTAATCCGTCTATTGTGAATGCTGTACAATGCCGTCTTCATTTTGGAAAGAATCGACCTGTCCCCGGCATTCAAATCCCCAAGTCTTCTATCGAAATTAATTTGCTGATTATCAGCATTAATATCGTCCGATGGCAAAATATAATGGAACTGAGGGCGGCTCTCGAACCAACCCTTGCCATACCATGCCAGTAATTGCTTTTTCAAGGGAACAGTCTTGATCTGGATAGCCGTCGGCGCTGGCTCCAGGTGGCGCCCGCGTCGGGGGTGCCACATGACGAATAAAGTATTGGCGAATACGATGTGAAAATCTTCGTCCGGCATGGCGCCGTTGAAGAATTGGGCCACCCCACAGCCATAGAGGCCCGCATGCCAGGTGCCCGGTTGCGTCATCGATCCCTCGACCGTGGAAGGTGCTATCGGCATCGTTACGGCAAAGTCGTCAAACGCGCTTTCACCAAGCCTTGCCTTATATGACTTGACCTCTCCCGGCGGCACGGGAATTCGAGCGCAGATCGTTGCGATCGTCCAAGGTTCCTGGCGGTCATAGTCGTTCAACGTGACACCACGCACCGGCTCCTCTTTATTCTTCAATTTCCCTTCATTCAATTTATTCCACTGGCGAGTGCTTTGGCAATGTGATCGTTTCAGTTCCGTCGACTGGTACCGCTTCTGAGAAGACGACACACCGTTGTGGATCATTGCAGCCATATCGGACTTGCCTTGTTCTTGTAGCCGCAACAAGTGTTCTTCATGGCCGACCGCGCCTCTCAAGCGCTTCATCATTCCCCCGAATTGGCTGTCGAAGATGACCCCACGGCATTCCCAGGCCTCATCGCACCTCGTCTGGTCCACCGTACCGTCCTCGTTGAGGACGGCATAGAGCTTGTCAAGCAATTCCGGGTCATCCTTGTCGCGAAACGGCAAGCGGTTCAAGACCTCGGGCAGCAGCGAGCGTGGCGGCAGCGGGGGGCGAGCCGGCGGATCGATCTCCTTCGTCTTGCCCTTGCCCACAGGGCCGACGTCGGTCACCGGGGCCGACGGCTCTGCTTCGACATCGCGATGGCCAGCCGGATAAGCGATCGCACTCTGTTCGGTGAGAAGTACGACACCGTCGCTTTCTTCCTCGTCGGGAAGATCGTCGTTTGCTTGCGGATTGGCCGAGAGACGGCGCCCTGCTTCTGCCACGGCACGCGTCTTGCGCACAGGTCGTGTGTCTTCCATGTCGTCAGCGGCGTCGGCTTTACGCTTGTCTATTGGCGATGTTTTTCCACTCGCCATGTCCCGCAGCGCTTGCGTCGCATCCAAAGAAAGAGGCCGCAAAGAGGGTGAGACAGGAGTACCGGCACGAGACGGTAGAGCGATGTTCGTCCGTGCCGATGGGCTTTGATGGGTTGGTGAAGGTTGGTTGATCGCCGATTCGACGGCGCCGATGTGCGCGTCGGCGCCAGCGTCATGACCACTGGAAACTCTCGTCATCCTTCGATAATGAGGCGATTCCTGCGTAGTTGGATTCCAATGGGCGAAGCGATTGCCGGATTTGCGAATATATTGGCGGCAGCGTCGCGGCAACGGTCCATGACTCCTCGGCATTTCCTGATTCAGTTAACAGGAAGTCCTGGCGCCGCGGCCTTCGCCCGGCCTGGCAATTCTTCGCCTGCCCGATGGCGTCGGATGCCGCGGCGTGCAACGATCGCGACGCCGTGTCGGATGGCGCAGGAGGAGCGATGAGGCCGCAAGAAAACTTCATGTCGGAAGCCGCCGACAAAATCGTTCGCATGCTCGCGCGGCGCATGCAAGTGCAGCCCGAACAGATCGACGGCTCCCGCCGGATCGCCGACCGGGCCGACATCGACGATTCGCTGGCCTTCCTGGATTTCATCGGTGAAGTCGAGGAGACCTTCGCGGTCTGCATCCCCGACGAAGCGCTCGACAAGGTGCAGTCCCTGGACGACCTGGTACGTGCCGTCGAAGGCGGAATGCGTGCGCATGCATGAAGTGGTCATCACCGGCATCGGCATGGTGACGCCCCTGGGCGGCGATCTCGAATCCTTTTCGGACGCCGTGATGGACGGCGCCTCCGGCATCCGTTCATTGGAAACCCGCTTCGCCGGAACGCTGGCCGCGGGGCTCGTGACCGAAGACATCGACGGCGCTTTCGATCGCGGGGAGTTGTCGTTGATGGACCGCGCGTCCCGGTTGGCGGTCGTGGCCGCCGGCCGCGCGCTCGAAGACGCCGGATCATCTTCCGCGATGCGCCGCGACATGGCCTTGTTCGTGGGCAACGGCTGCGGGCCGGCGCAGTTCCTGAGCGATTCGTACGAAGCGTTCTTCACGTCGGGAAAATGCCCGCCCCTGACGCTGCTCAAATGCATGCAGAACGCGCCGGCGAACCACGTGACGCGGCGGCACGGCCTGCACGGGCCCAGCCACGTCGTGTCGGCCGCCTGCGCCTCGGCCACGATCGCGATCGGCGAAACCCTGCACAAGATCCGCCACGGCTACCTGGATGCGGCCGTGGTGGGCGGCACCGAATCTCCGTTCGGCGATGGACTGTTGAAATGCTGGGATGCGTTGCGCGTGCTCGCCGCCGCCGACGGTGCCGATCCCCGTCGGACGTGCAAACCCTTCGCCCGCCGCAGGGGGGGCATCGTGCTGGGCGAGGGGGCGGTCTTCTTCGTGATGGAGTCGGCGGCGCATGCCCGTTCCCGCGGGGCGCGCATCAAGGCCTGTTTGCTGGGATTCGGCTCGTCGAGCGATGCGGCGCACATGACGGAGCCGGCGGTCGCGGGCCAGGTGCAAGCCATGCGCGCGGCCCTGGCGGACGCCGGCGTGCCGCCGCAGCGCATTTCCTACGTCAATGCCCACGGCACCGCCACCCGGGTGGGCGACGCGGTCGAGGCCGTGTCGATGCGGGAGGTGTTCAACGGCGACGCGGTGCCGTGGGTGAGTTCGACCAAGGCGCATCACGGCCATCTGCTGGGCGCCTCGGGCGCCATCGAACTGGCTGCCTGCATCGCCGCCCTCGATCGGGATGGCGTCCCGCCGACCCTGAACCTGGACGATCCCGATCCGGAGTGTGCGCTGCGGCACGCCGCCAACGAAGCCGTTGCGCATGCCGGACTCGATTGCGTTCTGTCGAGTTCCTTCGCATTCGGCGGAATGAACGCATGCCTGGTCCTGCGAGGCGGCGCGGTCGCGCATTGAACCGTTTTCGTCGGCTCTTCTCGATGGGGCCCGCAAGAGCCGAAGGCTCGCCGCTGCATGTCGACGGGCCGGATGGCGGGCGCCTCGACGGCCGCATCCCGGGTTTCCTGGAGCTGGGCATTGCGCTCGCCTCCGTTCACCGCTAGCGTCGCGCATTCGACGAAAGACACGGATGACGATGCAAGACGAAACAACGCCGGCCGGCGGCGCCCCTTCCGCCGCGCGCGGCAGGCGCCAGTTGGTGGTGTGCTGCGACGGCACGAACAACACGTTGACGGGCGGCGTCGCCGACACCAACGTGCTGATGTTCTACGGCCACGTCGCGCGCCAGCCGGCGCCCGCGGGCGCCGAACGGCTGATGTTCTACGACCCCGGCGTCGGCACGCCCGATTCCGCGCCCCCGACCGGCCTCGTCGATTGGGCCAAGCGGTCATGGGAACGCGCGGCGGGGCTGGCCGAAGGCAGCGGCGTCTACGACAACATTTCCGATTGCTACCGTTTCCTGATGCGCCATTGGCGCGACGGCGACGAGATCTACTGCTTCGGCTTTTCCCGCGGCTCGTTCACCGCGCGCTGCGTGGTCGGCCTGGTCAACCTGTTCGGGATCCTCGAGCCGCAGCACGAACCGTTGCTGCCCACGCTGATCCGCATCTATTTTTCGTCCTCGACGGAAAACGAGACGCGCTGGCGGCGGTTCACGCGCCGGGCCCATGCCCGCGTCTCGCGTCCGGCCAAGGCGGCGTCCGAGCCGGGCGGCCACAGCGTCGACGACGATCGCGAGCGGCTCGCCCTCGAGGTGCGCCGGCTGTTCGCGACGCCGGCCGGCCGCCGCGCCTGGGTGCACTGGGTCGGGGTCTGGGACACCGTGGAATCGGTGGGCATGCCCGGCCCGTGGTCGCGCAGCAATCCCAGCACCGCCACCGTGCGCGACAAGCGCGTCCGCAACGTCCGCCATGCGCTCGCGCTCGACGAGCACCGCTTCAGTTTCGTGCCGCGGCTCTATGAAGAACCGGGCGACTTGCCGGAAGCCGCCGGCGGCGGGCCGGACGGCCGCACGTTGAAGCAGCGCTGGTTCCCGGGGGTGCATTGCGATGTCGGGGGCAGCTATGCGCTGGGCGAATCGGCCTTGTCGAACGCGGCGCTGCGGTGGATGGTCGATGAAGTGGCGCCGGCGCTCGGCATCGCGCCGCTGCCGCCGGCCGACCCGGCCGAACGGGCGATCCGCCATGATCCGCTGCACGACACGCCGGCTTGGGCGCTGGCGGGCATGTGGGTGCGCGACATGCGCCCCGAGACCGCGGGCGGCGACGCCATCGCCGTGATCCCGGCCGAATCGGCGCCGGCGCGGCCAGGCACCGTCTGGAGCCGCCGCCGCGCGGTCTGGCCGCTCGCGCTCGCGTCGGCGATCGGCGCCGCGTGCTTCATGGCGATGGGGCTGTGCATGTTTGCCGACCTGCGCTGGACGGACGCGTTCGCCCGGCCCGGGCTCGTCGCTCGGGGCGCCGTCGAACTGGGCTGGGGCCAATTGTCGTCGCGGCCGCCGTGGGCGACCGACGGCGCATCGTCGCTTTTGGGCGGCGCGCAGGTCGGCTGGGCGATGTTCTGGGATCTCCTTTTCGTCGGGGCCTGGGGTTACTGGCTGGGGCGGATCTCGTCGCGCGCGTTCACGTGGATGGCCGGCGGCCGCCGCCCGGGCGACCCGATGCCGCGCTGGCGGCCGCTGGGCATGGCGCCGCTGTTGGCGGTCGGCGGCGGCGTCGCAGCCGACGCGCTCACCTGGCTCGCGATGGCGGCCCACTGGGTGAACGTCGACGCGATCGCGAACGCGCTGCTGTCGGCGGCGACGCTCGCGTGCGGGTGCAAGCTGGCGGCGCTCGGCGCGTGCATGGTGTTCGTCGCGGTGCGGGCGCTGATCGCGTTCGCGGGCTTCGGGCGCGTCGGCGCGGTCGGGGTGGAGTGACCCGCCGTGCAGGCGCTCGAAGACGCCGCGTTCGCGGCCTGGCCGTCGCAGGAATCCTTCAGCCTGCACGGCTGGCGGATTCGCCTGGACCGCGGCTACACCAAGCGCGCGAACTCCGCGAACGCGACCGCCGCCGCGCGGCCGTTGTCCGATGCGGACATCGCCGGGATCGAGGCGCGGTTCAGGCTGGGCGGCCTGACGCCCGTCTTCAGGTTGACCTCTTTCGCGCCGGTGCGCGAGGTCGACGCCGCGCTGGAACGCCGCGGCTACCTGCGGCGAGACTTCTCGCTGGTGATGGCGCGCGACCTGTCGCAGGCCGATGACGCCGCGGATCCCGCCATGGCCGCCGATGCGGCGGCCTGGCTGGAGTCGTTCCGCGCGGTCTCGGGAAAGGACGGGGCCGATCAGGCGGCGCACCTGGACATCCTGCGGCGCATCGCGCACCCCTGCGCTTGGGGCATGCAGGCGCCCGGGGGCGTCGCGCTGTGCTGCGGATTGGGCGTGCTGGCCGACGGCGCCGTGGGCCTGTTCGATCTGGCGACGCGCGCCGATTCGCGGCGTCAAGGCCGGGCCCGCGAGCTGTGCGGCCGCCTGGTGTCCTGGGGCCGGAGGCACGGCGCGCGGCGCGCGTTCTTGCAGGTCGTCCAGGCGAACCGCGACGCCGTCGCGTTGTACGGGACGCTGGGCTTTCGAGTCGCGTACGGCTATTGGTACCGGGTCCATCCTGCCGGGAGCGTTTGAGGCCGCCCGGCCGCGCCGCCGATCCGTCGCACAATGCGCGCATGACCCCGGACACCCCGATCCCGGCAGATGCCGACATCCGCTTCGCCCGCCGCGACGACGTGCCCGCCATCGTCGAGCTGATCCGCGAATTGGCCATCTACGAACATCTCGAGCATTTGGCCACCGCCACGCCCGAGCGCCTCGAACGGCAACTGTTCGGCGCGCAGCCGCCGTGCGAATGCCTCGTCGCCGGGCGGGACGGCGCCGTGGTCGGCTTCGCGCTGTTCTTCCACAATTTCTCGACGTTCCTGTGCCGCAAAGGCTTGTACCTCGAAGACTTGTTCGTCCTGCCCGCGGCGCGCGGCTGCGGCATCGGCAAGCGGTTGCTGCGGCGCCTCGCGCAGATCGCGGTCGAGCGCGATTGCGGGCGCTTCGAATGGTCGGTGCTGGATTGGAACGTCGATGCGCAGGCGTTCTACGCGCGCATGGGGGCGACGATGATGCCCGACTGGCGCATCTGCCGCGTCACCGGAGAGCCGCTGCGCGAACTCGCCGCGGGATGAGCGGCCTGTCCGCGCGCGGCGCGACAATCCGCCCATGGCCCGCAGGAACCACGTCAGCGAAACTCCCGCCACCCGATGGCTGCGCGCGCAGGGGGTGGATTTCGTCGGGCATGCGTATGACTACGTCGACCACGGCGGGACCGCCGAATCGGCCGCGCAGCTGGGCGTCCCCGAGCATGAAGTCATCAAGACCCTGGTGATGCAGGACGAGGCGGCGCGCCCGCTGGTCGTGCTGATGCACGGCGACCGGCAGGTGTCGACGAAGAACCTCGCGCGCGCGATCGGCGCCAAGTCGGTCGAGCCGTGCAAGCCCGAGGTGGCGCAGCGCCACAGCGGCTATCAGGTCGGCGGCACGTCGCCGTTCGGCCTGCGCAAGGCGGTCGAGGTCTTCGTGGAGGACACCATCCTCGCGCTGCCGCGCCTGCTGATCAACGGCGGCCGGCGCGGCTATCTCGTCGAGAT
>JBEVLR010000287.1:0-9882 GCA_040509075.1 Burkholderiaceae bacterium
CCGTCATCCTGATCACGGCGCACGGCGACGTCAACCTCGCGGTGCAGGCGATGCGCGCGGGCGCCTACGATTTCCTGGAGAAACCGTTCGCGCCCGAACGCCTCGTCGAAGTCACCACGCGCGCGATGGAGAAGCGCTCGCTCAGCGCCGAGGTGCAATCGCTGCGGTTGCAGCTGTCGGCCAAGCGCGGCATCGATTCGACGCTGCTCGGCCGCTCGGCGTCGATGCAGCAACTGCAGCAGCAGGTGCTGCGCCTGGCCGCGACCTCGGCCGACGTGATGATCGTCGGCGAGACCGGCACGGGCAAGGAACTGGTCGCCCGCTGCCTGCACGAACACAGCGCGCGCCGCGAGCGCCACTTCGTCGCGATCAACTGCGGCGGGCTGCCGGAATCGCTGCTCGAGAGCGAGCTGTTCGGCCATGAAGCCGGCGCGTTCACCAACGCCGCGAAACGGCGCGTGGGCAAGTTCGAGCACGCGAACGGCGGCACCTTGCTGCTCGACGAGATCGAAAGCATGCCGGTGAGCTTCCAGGTCAAGCTGCTGCGCGTGCTGCAGGAGCGCCGCGTCGAGCGCCTGGGCTCGAACGAGGAGGTGGCGGTCGACGTGCGCGTGATCGCGGCCACCAAGGCCGACCTGCGCCTGATGGGCGAGCAGCAGAAATTCCGCAGCGACCTGTATTACCGGCTGAACGTGGCGGTGCTGCAGCTGCCGCCGCTGCGGGAACGGCGCGAGGACATCCCGCTGCTGTTCGAGCATTTCGTGCTGCAGGCCTCGGCCCGCCATGCGCGCGAGACCGAACCGCCCGGCCACGCGATGTCGCAAAGCCTGATGGCCCACGATTGGCCGGGCAACGTGCGCGAGCTGCGCAACGTCGCCGAACGCTTCGTGCTGGGCCTGGGCGACGAGCGCCAGCTCACGGTCGGCGAAGCCGGCACGGCCACGCTCGCGCAACAGATGGATCAGGTCGAAAAGGTGCTGATCGAACGCGCCCTGAAGCGCCACCAGGGCCGCATGAACGTCACCTGCGAGGCGCTCGGCATCGCGCGCAAGACGCTGTACGACAAGATCGCGCGGCTGCGCATCGACGTCGACGAGTACCGGACGGGAACGGGCGACGCGCCGCCTTGAGCGTCCGCCGCCGCCGACTCAAGGATAGTTCGCCGGATCGGGCGAATCGGTCGGACGCGCGATCAGCCGCAGCATCGACGGGAAGATCGGGAACGCGAGGTTCACGCCGTTGGGCGGGATCGGCGACTGGAACCATTTGCGGTACAGCCTGAGGATCTCGCCGCTCTTGAACAGGCCGACGATGATCTGGTCGGCCAGCCGCTTGAATTCCGGATCGCCCTTCATCATCATGATGCCGTAGGGCTCCACCGACAGGCGCTCGTCGGACACCACATAGTCGGCCGGATCGGCCGAGGTCGCGATGCTGCCGCGCAGCAACGCGTCGTCCATCGCGTAGGCGACCGCGCGATCGGCGGCGACGAGGCGGAACGCCTCCGCCTCGTCCTTCGCGGCGAGGATCGTGAACTCCACGCCATGCGGCGGCGCCGACAATTTCTTCAGGTGCGTCAGGCTGGTCGTGCCCACGGAGGTCGTGACGACCTTGCCGCGCAGGTCGTCCAGCCGCATCACCGGCGCCGACTTCTTGGACGCGAGCCGCACCTCGGCGACGAACGTGGTGATCGTGAACGCGACCTCGCGCCCGCGATCCGCCGTGTTGGTGGTGACGCCGCATTCGAGGTCGACCGTGCCGTTCTCGACCAGCGCGATGCGCGTCGGATTCGACACCTGCACGTAGCGCCGCTCCAGGTCGGACATGCCCAGGCGCAGCTTCACCGCATCGGCGATGCGTTCGCAGATGTCCATCGTGTAGCCCACGGGCCGCTGCTGGTCGTCCAGGTAGGAGAACGGGAACGACGATTCGCGGAACCCGAGCGTGATGACGCCCGATTCGCGGATCTTGCGCAGCACCGCGGATTCGTCCGCGCACGCCGCGCACGACGCGGCGGCGAGTAGCAGCGACGTGACGAGTCTGGCGACGGGAAGGAAAACGATGGCCACGGCGTGGCGAAGATAGCACGGCGTCGCGGGCTGCGGCGCGGGGCCGCGCGGTGAAAGCCCGGAAAAAAGACGAGGCGCAAGTTTCGGTTTGCGCCTCGAACCCCACAGTGCAATCTCGTCTATCTATCTCTCACCTAACAGAACCCGTGCGGTGCAGCGCCTCTCCCCAGAGACTGCGGCACGGGCGTTCAGTCTCCGTCGTCCGGCCCGGCGAAATGGCGGGATTGCAAGCCTCGAAACACCGGATTTCATCGGATGTCGGCGGCGGATTCCGAACGAATCGAACCCACCGGAGCGCCCTTCCCGGCCCCGACGAGGCCGAGGTCCCGCTGGGACGGCGTCGGCGCGGGCGCAGGTCGGCTTTGTTCGAAAAAGCATCAGAATGGACGCACGCCTCCATTCCAAGGGGCGCCCTCTGCCGACGGACAAACCCTGTTCCCATGGACACCGACACCCTGACGACGCTTTATCCGGCGCTGCGCGACCTGCCCACGGCCGACCGGGAGGCCGTGCTCATGACGCAAGCCCGGGCGAGCCGGGTGCCGGCCGATACGTTGCTGTTCGAAAGCGGCCTGCCGTGCGGCGGCTTTCCGCTGGTGCTGTCGGGCGGCATCCGGGTCGCACGCGGATCGCCGAGCGGGCGTTCGTTGGAGCTGTACCGCGTCACGTCGGGCGAACTCTGCGTCATCTCCACCGCGTGCCTGCTCGGCAACCATCCGCTGACCGCGCACGGCCAGACCACCGAGGCGACCGATCTGATCATGCTCACCCCCGCCGGATTCGAGCGCTGGACCGCCTGGGCGCCTTTTCGGCGCTTCGTGTTCGGCCTGTTCGCCGACCGGTTGACGGACTTGATCGCCCTGGCCGAAGCCGTCGCCTTCCAACGCCTGGACCAACGTCTCGCGGCGGCGTTGCTCGGCCGCGGAACGACGCTCAAGCTCACCCACCAGGCGCTGGCCGACGAACTGGGCACGGCGCGCGAAATGGTCACGCGGCTGCTCAAACGCTTCGAGCAAGCGGGTTGGGTGAGCATGGGGCGCGAGCGAATCGAGCTCCGCGCTGCGCCAGGTGGCTGCCGGCGTTGTGTGACCGGGATCACCGATGCTTTCCGGCCGTCGAGGAGAGACTGACGTTTTCGACTCTGACTGGAAAACGGCATGTTCAAGAAGAATGTCGGCGTCATCGACGGGGCTCTGCGCGTCCTGGGGGGCCTCGCGCTGATCGGCCTGACGTTGACGGGCCTCATCGGCCCCTGGGGCTGGATCGGCGTCGTGCCGCCATTGACGGCCGTCTTCAGCTTTTGCCCCCTCTACAGGTTGCTCGGCATGAACACTTGCGCGATGAAGCGCATGTGAGTCATCGACATCATCCCGATCATGCAAATGAAACACTTCAAGCTTCCGCGGCCGGTCGACGGTGCCAAGGCGATCATCATGACGCTGGCATGTCTCCTGACTCCCTGCACCCCGGCCTTCGCAGGTGGCAGCTATTTGGCTGTTTGGTCTTCGGACAAAGAAGCGAACAATCGTCGTCAAAGCCCGGATTTCCTGGCGATCATCGATGCCGATCCTCGATCGAGTACTTATGGCACCGTCGTCAACACGGCAGCCCTGGAAAATGTCCCGAATGCCAACCTTCTCAATGAAATCGGCTTGGCGTCAGGAATTTCTTCAAACGTGTTGAATGAAGCCCATCACATGACGCACGACCCCGTCGTCATTAGTGGACGAAAATACCTCTTCATGGCCGGGTTAATCAGCGCGAACGTGTTTCGATGCGACGTCACCAACCCGCTTTATATTCCAACCTGCCCATTGATCACGCGATCGACACAGGTCAAGAATTTCTCCGGCACCGATGATTTCGTCTTGGATCCCAACGGCAATCTCTTGGTGACATATATGGGCGCCAAGAATCTCCAGACCCCTGGCGGGGTGGTCAAACTGAGTCCGACCGGAAGAGTTCTTGGAGAATATCCGGCAGCCATGGCAGGTGGGCCGAAACGCTACCGGCCGAGCGTGAACGGCGTGACGGATACGGGGTTGCTGGCTCACCCGCATGGCATCGATACTCGTCCGGACCTGGATCTCATGGTCACATCGGACTACGCCGATCCTCTCAGCCTGGCTTCGTCGACGACCCCTGTCTCGGAGACCCAGGACTTGGGCACCACCGTTCGATTCTGGAAATTATCGAAGCTCGCTGCCGGACCAACGGCGATCTCCCAACTCCCTGTCGGCCGCGGCTTGGAAAAAAATCCGATCCAAAACTCGCCCGAAGGCGTCATGTCGGTCGGCTTCACGCATGTGAGAATGCACAAGGCCGCCTTCGCTGCGAGCATGATGGGCGGGTCGTTGTTTTATACGCCGGACGCGACCGTCGCTCACCCCAAATTTCGCGAAATTTATAGTGTCGGCCCAGGCGCCGGCGCATCCGTTTTCACGATAACGCCGGATGATCGATATATCATCCTTCCCATTTCCGGCATTCAATCGCCGGGCGACGCCTTGTTTGATCGAGATTATTCCGGAGAGCATTCACGTCGAGTGATCGCATTGAATATAGAAAAACTTCTCAAAGCCGGCGTCAACGCCGAATGCGATGCCCCTCGCCGGCAACTGGACGCGGATGGGTTCGTCAACAAAGTGCTCGGCCGCAACAATGGCGCCTCCGACTGCCCCGTCGAAACCGGCACTTTGAATTTGGACTCGCAGGATAATTTCGACACGCACGGGGGGCCGCATTTCCTGGCGGTGGATCATGAGTCGCGCCGCGTGGCCATCGCCAACTATTTCGTGCAGCTCACGCCGTTTGGTTTGCCGGGCACGGGATCCGCCGGAGACGACCGGGTCTGCATGGCGCGGCTCACCCACGGTGGCGAGGTTCGGCTCGATGCCGCTTTCAAGGATGAGCTGACCGGCCAATCATGCGTCGCCATGGACCGACCCCTTTCCTACTATTGGCCCAACCGCGGCAATACGGGCAGCGCGAAGCCTCACGGTGTGGCCTTCATCAATTTCGACGATTGAAGATCGAACCATGATGAATCGCAAGATGGCCGCCGCATTTGGGATGGGCCTGGTTTGCCTCTTGCCGATCTATGGCTCCGGCATGGCGGGGTTTCCAGCCACCGAACGCAAGCCGGCCCTGGATTTTCGACTGATCGGTCCGGAAGACAAAACCTACACCCGGGAAAGTTTCCCTGCCGACGCCGTGCTGGTGGTCTATTTCGGCTACACCACCTGCTGGCGCGCCTGCCCGACGACCCTCAACACGATCGCCCGGGCACTGGATGCTTTGGGGGCATCCGGTAAAAACATCTATCCGATCTTCATTTCACTGGATGCCCAAAGAGATACGGCGGAAATGGTCCAGTCCTACGCGAACTCGTTCAGCGCCCGGTTCACCGGCTTGACGGGCGCGCGCGAAGAGGTATTGCAGGCCGCGTCTTCTTTCGACATCCCCGTGCAGCGCGTTCGATACAGCGAAGACGACACCGATTACGCGATGAAGCACGGTTCGCCGATCTTGGTATGGATGCCGCGCGAGGCCGAACCGATCCGGTTGCCGGCATCGACGACGTCCTCGGAGCTCGAAACCGCCATGACGCGGTCGTGATGGCGCCGAAGCCGGGCTTGCGCCATGGACAGGTCGATGGGGCTGCTCCGACAATCGCGCGTCCATCAACGATCTGGAAGATCCATGCTCATTTCCACGTGTCCTGCCCGTCTCGCCGTCCTGGCGTGCCTGTCGACGACCGCGTTCGCCGCCCCGGCGGCCGCGCCGCGCCTGAACGTGCAGTTCAGCCAATGCTCCGAATTCGTCGGGCTCGTCCCGATCGATGCGGCGAAGGCGCAAGCGCAGCTGCCGTCGCGCTACGCGTTGGTGGTGGACGCCGCGAACACCGCGCGGCTGGTCGTGCGCATGACCGATTGCCGGGCGATCCGGGTCGGTCAACTGCCGGCCCACGCCGGCCGTCTCGCGCAGGTCGGGCTGATGATCGTCTCGCCCGACGGCACCGCCGGCGATCCGAACACCGGCATCAACAATTACACGCTGACCTACGCCAGCAACGTGCCGGAACTGGTCGCGGGACTGCTGGCGTCGGGCGTGCCCGCCGCGCTCGATGCGCAGATGGAATACCAGGTGACGCCGCCGCTCGGCGCGCACAGCGCGCTGTACGCCGCGGTGGCGCCGGAATTCAGCGGCTCGCCGCGTTTCTTCCTCGACGGCGCCGTGAACACGCCCACCTTCGGCACGACGTTCCTCGCCAACTGGTGGCGGCTGGACGGCCCCAGGCAGACGCGCATGCAGACCAATTTCCCGACGATCGCGTTCGATTTCGGCTCATCGGTCGCTTTCACCACCAGCAGCGCCAACCCCATCGGTCAGCTGCTGGGCGCCACCCGCGTCTCGAGCTTCGCGATCACCTATCGCGGCACCTATGACGCGGCGACGATGACCGTCGACGTCGGGCGCTGAGATCGCCCCGGCCGCCCGGTGGCGCAAGGTTGCGGCACTGTAAAGGCATGCTTCCGCGCTCGACAGGGTGGTCCGAAAGCCAAAGAATCGGGGCACGTGCGCATGCTCAGGCCTGCGCCTCTCGCCTTTGTTCCCAAGGAGTTCGACATGAATACCGCCATCGTGCACGTGCAGACGCGATTGCAGACGCGAATGCGGATGCAGGCGTCCGCTCGGCCCCGGGCCCCCGCACGCGGCCGTTCGATCGCCATCGCCATGGCCGCGCTGACGCTCGCCTGCGGCGGCGCCCAAGCTCAACCCCGTGGCGGCTACCACGGCGGATACCATGGCGGCGGCGTCTACTACCGCGGCGGCTGGGGCTCGGCGCCTCTGTGGGGGGCCGTCGGCCTGGGACTGGGCCTCAGCCTGGCCAGGCCGTATTACTACGAATCGCCCGGCATCGTGGTGGTCGATCAGCCGCCACCCGTCTATTACCCGCCGGCCTACGCGCCGGTGCCGGTGTATTCGCCGCCGCCGCCCATGCCCGTCGCGGCCCCGGATCCGGTGTTCTACCCGCGCAAAGGCCAGAACAACGCGCAGCTCGAAGCCGATCGCCAGGATTGCAATCGTTGGGCGACCACCCAGCCCGCGGCGATGGCGGAGGCCAGCGTCTTCCAACGCGCGACGCTCGCCTGCATGGACGCGCGCGGCTACACGTCGCGCTGAAGCGCCGCGCCGGACGACGCCTTCCGGAAAGAGGCGCGCCTCGAGACGGCCAGCGTCCCTTCGGGCCCGGTCACGGGCTTTCGTAGACGCCGCCGCCGCGGCGCGCCAGCTTGAGCTCGTCGGCGGCCAGCTCGCAGTACTCGTCGAGGAGCTCGATGCCCAGGCCATGGCGGCCCAGCTCGCGCGCGACCCGCATCGACGTGCCCGAGCCCGAGAACGGGTCGAGCACCGTATCTCCCGGCTTCGTAAACAGCTTGATGAACCACGCCGGCAACGCGTCGGGGAACGCGGCGGCGTGGCGGCGGTTGCCGCATTCCGTGGCCAAGTGCAGCACGTTCGACGGATAGGCCAGTTCGCGTCCGACCCAGTTCTCGATCTTCTTGCCGAAGCCCGAGCCCACCCTGGATTCGTCGCGCACCCGGTCCGTCGCGCTGAGGGATTTCAGGCGGGCGTCCTTCCAGTCGCCCATCGGCACCCGCACCTCGTCCTGGTACATCGCGAACGCCTTCGCCTTGGTGAAATGGATGCAGCGCTCCCAGGCATCGCGGAACCGGTTCGGCCACTTGCCCGGATAGCAGTTGCGTTTGTGCCAGACGTATTCCTCGGTGTAGCGCCATCCGCGCCTGCGCATCGCCAGGATCAACTCCATCACGTAGGTGTGGCGCTCGCCCTCGACGACCCGCTCCTTGATGTTCAAGACGAACGAGCCCGTGGGCTTGAGCACGCGGTGCAGGCCGTCGGCGATCGGCAGGAACCATTCGACGTAGAGGTCGGCATGCACGCCGCCGTAGGCCGACTTGCGCTGATCGGCATAGGGCGGCGACGTGACGACCAGGTCGACGGATTCCCGAGCCAGCCCGCGCAGCACCTCCGACGAATCGCCCTGGTACAACTTCAGCCGCGGCGCATCCGCCGGGGCCGGCGGTGCGGCCTCCCGGGGGGCGGCGTCGTCGCCGGGCACCTGATGCGCGTCCTTCGACGTCATTCGTCGCTCTCGTCCTTCGGTTGGGCCCGCGCGGCGCGGCGATCCGCCGCCCCTGCGGGCACGGCGGAGGAGTATAGGCGGCGGGGCCGCATTCCCATGGCGCGGGCCTGCGTGATCGACATCGGCGCGCCCCCGCGCCGAGCGCGGACCGCATCCGAAGCGCGCGCGGCGACGTATAGGAGGTTGGCCTGCGGCATTCGCCGGCGAACCCGGGCGCCGCATTCGCAAAAACGCCCGCCACACGAATCCAACATGCGCTCATTCGCCGCGGCCCTGACGATCCTCGCGAACGCCGCCGCCGCGCAATCGGCCATGCAGAGCGTGGACGTCACCGGCCATTACCAGAACGGCGTCGGCACGTCGGAGGCGGCGTCGGAGGGCACCGTGCGCGGCGAGCGCCTCGCCGACCTGCCGCTGCTGCGCCCGGGCGAAGTGCTGGAGACGGTGCCGGGCCTGGTCGTCACGCAGCACTCCGGCGACGGCAAGGCGAACCAGTATTTCCTGCGCGGCTACAACCTCGACCACGGCACGGACTTCGCGACCCAGGTCGACGGCTTGCCGATCAACCTGCCCACCAACGCGCACGGCCAGGGCTATGCCGACCTGAACTTCCTGATCCCCGAACTGGTCGAGAAGATCGACTATCGCAAGGGGCCCTACTTCGCCGAAGACGGCGACTTCTCATCGGCGGGCTCCGCGCGCATCCGGTACCGCGACCGCCTCGAAGGCGGCCTCCTGAAGCTCACGGCCGGAAGCGACGGGTACCGCCGCCTGTTGCTCGCCGGCTCGACCGCCCTGCCGGCGCCGGCGGGCGGCGGCTCGCCCGGGGCGCCGTCGGCATCCGGCCCGCGGATCCTCGGCGCGTTCGAAGCCCAGCGCGACGACGGCCCGTGGACGACGCCCGAAGGCGTGCGCAAGTGGAACGCGCTGCTCAAGCTCAGCGACGGCGACCGCGACCGGGGCTGGTCGGCGACCGCGCTGGGCTACGCCAACCGCTGGACGTCGACCGACCAGGTGCCGCTCGAGCTGATCCGATCCGGCCGGCTCGGACGCTACGCGGCGCTCGATCCGACCGACGGCGGCGCCAGCGCCTGGGCCGCCGTCACCGGCGAATGGCATGCGCACGACGATCGCGGCTACACGACGCTGTCGGCCTACGCGCAGCATGACCAGCTCACGCTGTGGTCGAACTTCACCTACTTCGAGGCCGATCCGGTGCGCGGCGACCAGTTTGAGCAGAAGGAAACCCGCAACCTGGTCGGCGGCCAGGCCGTCCACGGCTGCAGCACGCCTGGTTCGGCAAGGAGTCGACGACCGAGCTCGGCCTGCAGGCGCGCCACGACCACATCGATGTGGGCCTGCTCGATTCCGAAGCCCGCGTGCCGTTCGCGACCGTCGGCGACGACCACGTCGGCGAAACCGCCTGGGGCGTCCACTTGCAGAACACCACCACCTGGCTGCCCTGGCTGCCCTGGCTGCGCAGCTTGCTGGGCCTGCGCGGCGACCGCGTCTTCATGGACGTCCGCGGCCTGCGCACGCCCGCCCGCGGCCACGCCAGCGGCGGCAAGGTGTCGCCCAAGCTGTCGCTGGTGTTCGGGCCGTGGGCGAAGACCGAGTTCTTCGCCAACGCGGGCCGCGGCT
>JBEVLR010000288.1:0-8488 GCA_040509075.1 Burkholderiaceae bacterium
CCGGCTCCACGTGCCGGCGCACCTGAGCGATGCGCAGCAGGCCTACCAGATGGCCACGCAGTACGCGCTGCTGGCTTGCCGCGCGCCGATCGACGCGGTGATCCAGGCGGCCGGCTTCGCCGATGCCGAGACGCGCGCACTGGCCTGGCCGGGCCTGGCGCATTACTTCGCCGGCGCGCTGGTGCTGCCCTACGGCCGCTTCCTCGCCGCGGCCGAGTCGCTGCATTACGACATCGAGCTGCTCGCGCAGCGCTTCGGCGTCAGCTTCGAGACGGTGTGCCACCGGCTGTCGACGCTGCAGCGCCCCGAGGCCCGCGGCGTGCCGTTCTTCTTCGTCCGCGTCGACCGCGCGGGCAACATCTCGAAGCGCCAATCGGCGACCGACTTCCACTTTTCGCACTCTGGCGGCACCTGTCCGCTGTGGAACGTCTACGAGGCCTTCGCGCAGCCGCACAAGGTGCTCACGCAGATCGCCCGCATGCCCGACGGGCGCACTTATCTGTGGATCGCGCGCTGCGTGACGCGCGCGACCGGCGGCTTCGGTTCGGCGGAGCGCACGTTCGCCATCGGGTTGGGCTGCGACGTGCGCCATGCCGCGAGGCTGGTCTACGCGAAAGGCCTGCACCTGTCCGACCCCGGCATCGCGACGCCGATCGGCGCCGGCTGCAAGGTCTGCGACCGCCAGGGCTGCCCGCAACGCGCTTTCCCCGCGCTCGGCAAGCGCCTGCGCATCGACGAGAACGAGCAGCCGCGCGAACCATACGCGAGCCGTTGAGCACGCTTTTGCCGACGATCTCCGCAAGGCCACCCCGGGGCTCGCGCCAGCCGTCCCTTCACCAGGACGGGCGGCGCCGCGCCTCGACACCGGGCGCTCGCCGAAGGCTCAGATCGACCCCGGCACACGGACGGGGGCCCGCGGCGGCGGCTCGCCGCCCGCGTCGATCGATCGCCCTCAGACGACGGCGTCGATCAGCTTCAGTCCGCCGACCTGCCCCAACGCGGCCAGGCCGAGCGCCTTGCCGGCGAGTCCGGAACCGTCCTCGATGACCGCCATCGCCGCATGGCCGACCTCCGACGCGATCGTGAACGGCAGCGCCACGGCCTCGCCGACCAGCGTCGCCGCTTCGCCGGCAGCCGCTTCGACGCCGTTGACCAACGAATGCCAGCCCGAACCGATCGCATGGCCGACGGCCTCGGCGCCCTGCTCGACGAAGTCGACCGCGGCGCCGACGGCGTTCTCGATGCCGCCCAACGCCTGCGCGCTGAGCGTGACCGTCGCGCTGACGGCATCGGCCGGCGCCGACGCCAGATCTTCGAGCCCCGCCACGATGGCGTTCGGCGGCGCCTCGGCCGCGCGGGCGCGCTCTTCGCGCGCGTTCAAGGCGGAATGGGACGATCCGAAACTGGTGTCGGTGGTCAGGGACATCGGGCGATCCTTTGCTGCGATGTCGATCATATTTTTCAACTCCGACACGGAGCAGGCGAAAAAGGGCGGGAGATCCGGCGCATTTGCCCGGGATTTCGCGACGCCCCAGGCCCGGCCACGTCGCCGCGCTCGAGACCGTCCGCCGAGCCCGCGGGCCCGCGGGCCCGAACGGGCACCGCGTCAGCCCCCCGCTTTCTTGACCTTGACCCCTTGCTCGACGAGCAGCGCCATCACGCGGTCGCGATGGTCGCCCTGCAGTTCGATCACCCCGCCCTTCGCGGTGCCGCCGACGCCGCAAGCCACTTTCAGCCGCTTGCCGAGCGCCGCCAACGCGGCCTCGTCGCCGCCGAGCCCGCGCACGACGGTCACGCCTTTGCCACCGCGACCCTTGGTTTCGAAGAAGAGCCGGACGACGCCGTCCGCCGGCGCCGCCGCGGCGGCGGCCTTGCCGCAGCGGCATTGCGCGGCCGGCGACCGGCAGACCGGGCACATGCGGCCGGCTTCGGTCGAATAGACGAGGCCGCCGTTCGGATTGAAGGGTTTCATGGCGTCATTTTGAAGCCGATTTGAACGGCGGCGACGACGGAGACGGCGCCCGTGCGCCGGCACATACGTCGCCATCCGCACAGCGGCAAGCCGATGCGAGAATGATGCGCCCGCCGCCTCCTTGCCCATGGACATGCCCCCGCCTCCCAGGCCGACCGGCCGCGCTCCGAGCGGATTTCGCCAACCGGCCCGACGCGGCGCCGGCCTGCGCCCGCGGCCTTTCTTCCGGGGCACGCTTTGGGCGCTGCTGGCCGCGGCGGTGCCGCATGCCGCACTCGCCGTCGAACCGTTGCAGCAGCACGACGTGGTGCTGCTGCAGCCCGGCACCGTGATCGAACAGCGTGTGGACGGCGGCGCCGATGCGCTGGCCGACTACGTGAAGCGGCTGGGCGACGGTGCCGGCGACGCGATGCGCGCCAACCCGCAACAGATCCCTTCGGCCGGCTTCATCGTGGTCGCCGTGCGTCCCGGAAACCGGGCGCACGCATGGTTCGATTTCAAGCCGATGCTGAGCGAGAAGACGACGGCCGCGCTGACGCAAGTCGTCTCCACCGTCGCGCCCGTGCCGGTGCGCAGCGGGGATCTGGTGTTCGCGTTGCGCGTCAGCCTCTGGGGCGCGAAGCCGCCGACCAAATACCTGCCGGTGCCGCCGGAATGGCGCGACGCCGGCCGACAGGCCGGACACAAGCTCGACCTGGACGCGCTGGTCGACCAGCTCTGGCCGCGCGCGACATCCCCATGAGGGGCCGGCGCCGGCGCTTCGGTGCCGGTGCCGGTGCCGGTGCCGGTGCCGGTGCGCCGTCAGGCCGTTGGCGATGCATCCGCGGCCAACGCCGCCGGCCAGCTTCCGCCACCGGGCCAAGCGCCGCAACCACCGGAGCCGCGCAAGGCCACGGGATCGAGCTTGTCGGCCCACGATCGCCGTTGACCCAGCTTGCCGGCGCGGGCCAGCACGCAGACCGGACATTCGATGATGCCGCTCTTTTCTTCATGCGACAGATGCACGACGCCGCACTTGCCGCAATGGCTGAGGTGCGTGTCGATGCCTTGCTGCATCGGCGAGAACACGTCCTTCAGCAGGCGGCTCAGCGACACCCCGCAATCGGCGTCGTACGTGACCGCGTAGTAGTCGTAGGCGCGCACCATCGCCTCGAAGGGGTCGATGCCCGAATTGACCAGCCGACGTTGCAGACGGAAGATCGCCGTCGCGCTCAGGCGGCGGCCGGCGCTGCCCCATAAATCCCGATGATCGCGCGTGCGGTCGCGCGGCGCCCCTTTGTCGCGCTTGGGTTTCGGATGGAGCGCTTCGGCGACGCCGCGCAGTTGGGCGGCGCGCACGTCGGTGATGGCCAAAAGGCGCTCCTCCACTTCGGTCGGCCGCATCTGGTGGCGCAGCATGGTCAGGATCAGCGTCGACATCTGAGGCATCAGGAAGTTGGACGGCGGCCGCCCCGGACGCTTGCCGACCACCGGCCCCGTGCTCGTGCGGTGCGCCTGCACCTCCCGCTGCAGCGTCTCGCGGATCGACGCGTATTCCTGTTCGCAGCATTGGGTCAGCGCGACCAGGCCGCGCAAGCGCGGCTCGACGCCTTCGTCGTCGCGCAGCAGGCGGTCGATCAACGCGTCGCCCAGGCGCGGAGCGATCAGCAGCGCACCGGGATTGCCGGCCCATTCGAGGAACGCGAATGCGGGCAGGTCCTGCAGCGCCCGGATGACATCGGGATCGGACAGGTCGCAGACCAACGCGGCGCTGGCCGGATCGTCGGCGTACCGGACGAAGGTGGCCAGCGCGAGCCGGTTGATGCGCTTGACCAGCGGTCGATAGACTTCGTGGTCGGGGGTCAGCATGGGCTGCCGCTCGGGCAGCCGGCGAACGAGGCGCTCGGTGAGCGCGGGGCGCCACAGCGCGACCGGCGTCGTCGCCAGGTCGTCGAGCTGGGCATCGGGCATCGCGGCCAGTCGCATCGCGACGCCGAGAGGGATGCCGAACAATTCCACCGCATGCTGCGGGTTGCGCTGGGCGACGTCGACCAGCCCGTCGATCAATTCCTCGTTGAGCGTCTTCTGATCGCTCGGACTCTTCGCTGTGCCTATATTGTTGTGGGTCATCAACTCCTCCGTGACTCGCACCTTGCCGGGGCAAGGATCATCGCCAGCGAATGCCCTTGCGCTCGATCGCACCAGCTATGTGGCGAGATCGTGGGCATTTTGTTGGCTTGCGGCGACTGTGACACACAATAATGGGCGCATCAATCCAAGTTTTGTGGGCATTTTGGTGTGATTCCCGATAAACTCGCGACAAGCACCACCTTGAGCTAGGGAGCCCATGGACGACTTATCCCCTGCCCGCCATGTTTTCGAGGCCGGCGGCGACAACGAGCCCGCGGCCAGCATCGCGGTGCGGCGCTTCCTCGCGTCGAACGGCGTGCGCGACCACAACCACGCATCCGAGATCGCACGCATCATCGGCGTCGACCGCTCGCAGTCCTACCGCCGGCTCAAGGGCGACGTCGGGTGGAGCCACACCGATCTGCGGGCGATCGCCGCGCGCTTCGGCGCGCCGCAGGATCACCTGCTGCCCAACGACGCGCCCGCGCGCGCGGCCGGCGCCGCGAACGCCAACCTGCCGGCGTGCGAAGCGGTCTCGGCCACCATCCGCGTCCCGCACCTGCCGCCGGCGGGCTTGCTGGTGCCGGGAGCGGAGATGCATGCCGACGAGCGCAGCGATCTCGTCGCCGTGCGTTCGGCCGTGGGATGGGAGATCTATGCGGATGGCGAGGAGCCGCCCGGTGCGCGCCGCCACGCGGTCGACGCGCTGACGCTGCGCAGCCTGCCGCACTTGCGGGTCGCGCTGCTGGAGGACGACACGCGGGCCGCCGAGGCGATGGTCGAAGCGTTCCGTCCGCTGGGCATCGTCGCCACGCCCTTCGTGGATGGCGGGTCGCTGCTGGCCGCGTTGGCGCAACGCCGCTTCGACGCCTATGTGCTCGACTGGCTGCTGAACGAAGGCACGGCGGCGGCGGTGGTCGAACAGATCCGCCTGCAACGGGCGCGCATCCCCATCGTCGTGGTCACCGGCGCGCTGACGATGGATTCGGAGATGGAGAGCACGCTGCTCGAGCTGTCGGCCCGGTGGAATTTCTCGACGCTGGACAAGCCGGTGCGGCCGATGAACCTGGCCAACGCGCTGAAGCAGCTGGTGGCCGCATCGCGGGCCTGACGACGCGCGCCGGGCGGAAGAATCAGGCGAAGAAGATCAGGAAGATCAGCCCGAAGATCGCGACCCACTTCGACAGGTAGTAAAGGCGGCGGTTGCTCGCCTTCAGCTTCTTCGTCTGCAGCCGCGCCTTGTAGGCGACCGAGAAGAATTTGTTGATGCCGCCGACGCGCTCGCCGTCTTCGTTCGGCGACGCCGACGCCGCCATGATGTGGTCCGCGAACCAGCGGTTGACGCGCGCCAGCAGGTTGCCGTGCAGCGGGCGCTCGACATCGCAGAACAGGATCACGCGCTGCTGGTCGGTGGTGTTGGCGGCGTGGTGGATGAAGGTCTCGTCGAAGACGACCGCTTCGCCGTCCCGCCAGAAATAGCGCTGGCCGTCGACCTCGATGAAGCAGTCGGGCGAATTCGGCGTGATCAGGCCGAGGTGGTAGCGCAGCGAGCCGGCGTAGGGGTCGCGATGGCGCACGAGCTTGCCGTCCGGCGGCAGCGACGCGAACATCGCGCCCTTCACCGACGGGATCGCGGACAGCAGCTCCACCGTGCGCGGGCACGACGCACGCGCCGAAGCCAGCTCCTCGCCGTACCACTTCAGGTAGAAGCGCTTCCAGCCCGAGCGGAAGAACGAGTTGAAGCCGAGGTCGTTGTAGCCGGTGGCCACGCCGATGCGCCCCGATTCGTTCAGCCGCAGCGCTTCGTCGCGTATCTCACGCCAGTGCGCCTGAAGCGGCGCCAGTTCGGGAAACCCGCTCACCGGCGCGTAGGGACGCGCCTTGACGCGCGAGAACAGCACCATCAGCACGTTGTAAGGCGCCAGCAGCACGGTGTAGTCGGTCAGCGCCTTCAGCAATCCGAAGCGGGCTCGTCCGCGCAAATGGACGAACAGCGCAGAAGCAACAAAAAGAAACAACAAGCCGAGCCGAACAAAGGTCGAGTAGGGATGCGCCATGGATGCATGCGCCTGCGAGCGCACCGACTTGGGGAAACAACCCCTTATTTTGATCCTGGTTGACGAAGCGTGCACCGCAGTCGGAATACATCGGATCTGATAGGCACCGTCGTGGGCGACGTGCCGGTTCCGCGCAGAAAGTTCCTTTCCTTTCCAACCACCCCGCCGCATCGAAGGTTGATCTTGTTCTTCAGCTTCATGAAAGCTACGCTGCACTGCACAAAATCTCCAAGGACTTCCCCATGAACCGAACCAAGCACCTGCTGGTCGAGAACGTCGCCTGGGCCGCCGAACTCGCGCACGCCGATCCGGATTTCTTCGTCAACCTGCCTCGCGGGCAAAGCCCGAGCGTGCTGTGGATCGGCTGCTGCGACAGCCGGGTGCCGGCCGAGACGATCACCCACGCCAAGCCGGGCGACTTGTTCGTCCACCGCAACATCGCCAACCTCGTGCCCGCGGACGATGCCAACACGATGAGCGTGCTGGAGTACGCCGTGAGCGTGCTGCGCGTGGCGCACGTGATCGTCTGCGGGCATTCCGGCTGCGGCGGCGTGCGGGCCGCGCTCGCGGGCGTGCCGGACGGCATGCCGCACCTCTCGCGCCGGATCGCCCCGCTGCGCGCGCTGGCGCATCGCCACGGCGCCGAACTGCAGGCCCTGCCCGACCTCCGCCGGGCCGACCGCCTGGCCGAACTCAACGTGCTCGAGCAAGTGCGCCGAGTGGGCGAAACCGCGGTCGTGCGCGGCGCCGCGACGCCGCCTCGGGTGCACGGATGGATGTTCGACCTGCACGACGGCCGACTGCGCGCGCTGGCCGGCGACGACGCGCCGCGCCGGCGCGTCCCCGTCCCGACCGGCCCCCTCGTGCCCGCCTGAACGGCCCCCATTCCCGCTTCGCCGCCACGACGGACGCGCGTCCGCGTCCGGCCCGCGCCTCCTTCACATCGAGGATTCCATGCCCCTCTCGTCGAAATTCTCCAACCTGCGGCACGACCTTCCGGCCAGCATCGTCGTCTTCCTGGTGGCTCTGCCCTTGTGCCTGGGCATCGCCAACGCTTCGGGCGTCGACCCGCTCGCCGGCCTCCTCTCCGGCATCATCGGCGGACTCGTCGTCGCCGTCCTGAGCGGCTCGCCGCTCAGCGTGAGCGGGCCCGCGGCGGGGTTGGTCGTGATCGTCGTCGAAGGCATCGCCGAGGTGGGCAGCTACGGCGCGTTCCTCACCGCGGTCGTGCTCGCCGGCGCGCTGCAATTCGTGTTCGGCCTCGCGCGCGCGGGTCGCTTCGCGGCCTACGTGCCGTCGGCCGTGGTCAGCGGCATGCTGGCGGCCATCGGCCTGCTGCTGGTCATCAAGCAGGCGCCGCAGGCGTTGGGCCTCGCCGCGGCGAACGCGCCCGGCTTCCTCGCCACGCCGTTCGGCGCGGTGTCGCCCGCAGCGATCGCCATCACGCTCGCCTCGGCCGCGTTGCTGGCGGGTTGGGATCGCCCCGCGTTGCGGCGCTTCGCGCTCGTGCGCGCCGTGCCCGCGCCGCTGGCCATCGTCGCGCTCGGCATCGCGACGACGCTCGCGCTCGATTGCTTCGCGCCCAGCTACGCGCCGCCCCTGCAGCACCGCGTGAACTTGCCCGCGCTCGGTTCCTGGCAAGACGTCCAGGACGCGCTGGCCTGGCCGCAGATCGGCGCGCTCGCCGACCCCGCGGTGTGGCGCCTCACGCTCACGCTCGCGATCGTCGCCAGCCTGGAGACGCTGCTGAGCCTGGAGGCCGTCGAACGCCTCGACCCGGCGCGCCGGCGCGCCCCGCCCGACCGCGAACTCAAGGCCCAGGGCATCGGCAACCTCTTCGCCGGGATGCTCGGGGCGCTGCCGATCACCGCCGTCATCGTGCGCAGCTCGGCGAACGTGCACGCCGGCGCGCGCAGCCGGCACTCGGCCATCTTCCACGGCGTCCTGCTGCTGGCGAGCATGTTCGCGCTCACGGAGGTCATCAACCTCATCCCCCTCGCCTGCCTGGCCACCATCCTGATCTTCACCGGCATCAAGCTGGCCAAGCCGGCGCTGTTCGTCGCCGCGGCGCGCCGGGGCCTGGAGCGCTTCGTGCCGTTCGTCGCCACGATCGCCGGCGTGCTCGCGACCGACCTGCTCATCGGCATCCTCATCGGCATCGGGGCCTGCTTCGCGATGGGCGTGCGCGCCGGCCTGCGCCGGCCTTTCACGATCGCGCGGCACGACGACCATGTCCTGCTCTCGTTCCGCAAGGACGTCTCGTTCCTCGCCAAGGTCGGCCTCGCGCAGAGTCTCGCGCGGATCCCCGACCGCAGCATCGTCCTCGTGGACACGAGCCGCGCCGATTTCG
>JBEVLR010000289.1:0-5670 GCA_040509075.1 Burkholderiaceae bacterium
ACACGGTGTCGCACGACCTGCGCGCGCCCATCCGCGTCGTCGAGGTCTTCGCGCGCATCCTCAATGAAGACTACGGCCGCTTCCTCGACCGCATCGGCAACGACCACACCGACCGCATCCTGGCCGCCGCGGCGCGCATGAACAGCATGATCGACTCGCTGCTCGCGCTGTCGCGCCTGCAGTCGCAGCCGATCAAGCGCCAGCCGGTCGATCTGTCGCAACTGGCCCGCTACGTCGTCGAGGACCTGCGCGGCGACGACCCCGAGCGCGACGCAGACATCGCGATCGAGCCCGGCCTCGTGATCCAGGGCGATCCGACGCTGATCCGGATCGCCATGGAAAACCTCGTCGGCAACGCGTGGAAGTACAGCAGCCAAAGCGCGCGGACGCGCATCGAGCTGAAGCGCGAGCTGCTCGGCGGCCAGCCGACCTACATCGTCGCCGACGGCGGCGCCGGCTTCGACATGCGTTTCGCCGACCGCCTGTTCGGCGTGTTCCAGCGGCTGCACAGCGCGAAGGACTTCCAGGGCACGGGCGTCGGGCTCGCTTCGGTGAGGCGGATCATCCGGCGGCACGGCGGCGACATCTGGGCGGAAGCCGAGGTCGGCAAGGGCGCGAAATTCTTTTTCACGATCCCTTGAGCGCGGCCGCCGCGACGGGCGGCCGGATCCGGCTTCCGGAGCCCGGCCCGCGGCATGGAGCTCAACCGCCGGCCGGGTCGACCCGAGCCCCGCCGCGGCGCCCCGCCGCGGGGTCGCCCCGCGCGGCGGCCAAGATTTCCTGCAAATTCGCCCACTCGGGGGCCGCCGGATCGGGCTCCCTGAGGAAGGGCGCGACGACCGCGAAGACGTCCATCGTCTCCGCCGCCTTGGCGGACAAGACGGGAGGACGCAGGTCGGCGGGGACGGCTTGCTTCATGACGTGGGTTCCTCGGGCGAGAGTTGCTTTTGCAGGCCAGCCGCCTGCTCGGTCATATCGGCGAGGGCCTTGACTTCCTCATCCGCCGCACGCAGCGCCGCGCCGCCTTCGAGCTGACGGTGTCCGGCCAGCGATCCGGCGAGCTTCGCCAGATCACCCGCCTGAAGCCTGCCTATGGCCAGCCTCTTCTCCGGCCAGCTCTGGGCTTGCGGCACCAGCGCGGCCATCGCCACGGAGATTTCCTGCTTCAATTTCTTGTAGGGCGCCACCGTGGCCTCCAGCTCCGACGTCATGGTCACGTCCTCGGCATCGATGCCGTTCGCCAGTTCCCGATCGACGTCGCCGATGCGCGCCATGAGGTCGGCCCTGAAAGAGCTGGCGAGCGTTTCGCGCGTTTCGATGGCGCTTCTCCGCGGGCCGGTGATTTCCAGGCCGAGTTGGGCCAGCTGCTTCAATCCCTCGGGGGCGTTCGCGACCGCTTTCGACCATCCGGCCTTCGCCTCCCCCTCTTTTTCCTCGGCCTTTTGAAGTTCCGCTTTTGCGGACTCGACGGCATCTTTCAGGCTGCTCAGCCGGGCCTCGGCGCTTTGCCCTTGGGCGAGATCGTCGACTTCCGGCTTGATGGAGGCCGTCTTGAATGCCGCGTCGCGCGCTCTTTCCGTGAGCATCTTGCGCTGGCCGGCGATCAGCCGCCGCGAGTCCGAGAACGTTGCGCCGAGGTCGGTGGACGACGCCTGAGCGCTCTTGTTTTCACGGGAGACGGCGTCGGCCAAGCCCTCGATCGACATGGCCTTCTCCAACACCCCGGCATCGGCGACGAGGCCGCTGCCGCGGCCGTCCAGGAGTCCTTCGAACCGCTTCAGGGTCGAGAGCTGGTCTCCGATGGCGCTTTCGCCGTTCTCCGCGTCTTGCAAGCGTTTCAGCGCCCCCTCGAACGCTTGATGATCCTTGACGACGGCATCGTGCTTGCGCCGCACCGACTGGAGATGCCCGGCCTCACGCATCAGATTGGTCCGCGCCTCGGAAATCGGCGTGGCGATGGCGGTGATGCCACGCATTCGCTGCATCAGCTCGGCCACCGCGCGGCCGACGGGCAACGTCGTCTCCCGCATCGACCCTGCTTCGGAATTCCGCGGACGCGACCAATCGCCGACATCGCTGGGACGGGAAATGGCGACCGACAAGCGCCGGCCGTGCCTCTGGCCGGCGCCGGTGAACGGCTCCAGCGTCGCCCCGACTCGGCTGTGACGCAGCGTTCCGTCCGTCCGCCCCGAAGTCGAAGGCCGCCCGTCGAATCCTCCCCCGTTCTCCACGGTGACTTCCGGCGTGAGGAGCCTTCCGCCATTGGCTTTGTCGGCATCCTGCTTCCCGAACACCTGCCATTGCCCGATTTGCAACTCGTAAAAAATCTTGCCGATGACGAATGCGACGGGAGCGTTGCGGGCGAAAAGGCTTTTCGTCGCGTTTTCGCCGTGGGGGCCGACCGCCACCGAATAAGCGCTGATCGCGCCGATCGTCCGGTCGGTGTGATAGTTCCCCACCCGGCTAGCGTCGATCTGGGTCAAGCGTCTCCAACCCGGCTTGCCCCACCTCACGTCCTTGACCTGGCGAATTTCATCGGGATCCCAAGCGGCGGTGTCCAGGTGGGCGGTGTCCTGGCCGGCGTCCATGAGCCGGGCGCGCTCGGTCTCGCGCTTGAGCTTGCGCTCGGCACGTCGGTTGCGGACGTCCATTTGCGCGTTGCCGTAGGAATTGGGGCCCTCGCCGACCCCGATGACGAACGCGCGCGCCAGGGCCCGCAGCACGTGTAGCCCCACATGGAACGACTCATCGTGCGGACTGACGCCTACCCAGTCGGTCACTTTATCGAGCAAGACGCAAGCGATGAAATATTGGCTGATGCCCCATCGCGTCCCTTCCTCGAGGCTTTGCAGCATCGTCACGTTCCCGGCGTTCAGGCTTCTCACGGGGCGGGCCAAAATCCCCATGTCCGAGCCGCCCTCGATCCCTCCATTCGAATGCGGGGCCATCTCGATGTCGCCGGCCCCGAAGCCGGTCGAGCCGACCGCGCTCGGATCCGCTCCGAGCGTGATCGCGAGAGTCTCCGTCTCGGCCTCGGTCAGACCGAGATCCTGGATGGAGACGTTCGAGAACGTCGGGTTCAGGATGTCCCGGCCCGGGCTGTAGATCTCGTCGCGCATCAGCAGGCCAGCCCAATCCGCCGTGTCGCTGAAATCGACCCCCGGAACGTGGTAGCCCTTTCTCATCGCCTCGACGAGCACCGCCAGCGCCACTGGAATCGCCGTCAGCTCTATCGCCGTGAGGACGTTGGTCGCATGGAATCCCAATTTTTCGAATTTGTTCGGATTCTGCTTGCCGCTGTAGGCCTTCGCCACTTCCAGCGAGCTTGTCGTCCTCCGTCGGCGAACCTGCGCGGTGGCGAACGCGATCACGCGGATGATGTCGATGGCGACGATGCCCCAAGCGACGGCGGCGATCGCCCTCGGGTCGTTTTTCACCTTGTAGACCATCACGCTGGTGACCATCTCGCCCAAGCCCCGCGAAGGCGTCACGGTGTACAGCTCATGCAGCATGTGCAGCAGGAAAACGCCGCAGTTGTTCCAGTCGTCCAGATCGGGGCCCAAGGTGGCGTGGGTGGCCACGGCCCACGTCGATTTCGCCCATCGCAAAGGAGCCGGACGCGAATTCCGCCTGGTGACGGGGCCGCGCAGGTCATTGGGGGTCAACGACGGCGATTGGCGCGTGGCCACCTTGTTCGGTTCGCCCGTGGAGCCGGAATGGAGGACGAGGTCCGTCCCGGTGGAAGACGTGTCGATCACGGCGGCATCGTGGGATCCGGCCGTCTTGACGGAGGTCTCTACCATTTCATGCTTCCTTCGGCCGTCGCCGCCGATCGGGGGCGCGCGGACGACAACGACGACGAATCCGGCGTCATCTTCAGATCGCTGCGCAGCTTGCGGACGAGATAGATCATCCCGCGCAGCACGTCTTCGGCCTGTTCGGACGAAATCTCCTTCGGCTTGAGCACCACGGACGTCACCAGGAGATCCGAGTGCGGCGCGATGCCGAAAGTCGGCCCGGACGACCCTGCCATCAACAACTGGACTTCGAGGAGACGCCTCAATATCGCCTCGCCACCCCCAGGCAACCGTCCCAACGGGCTCTGCAACAACAAGTGATCTTCCGCGCCGACGGTCAGGCACGGATTGAACGTGACGACGACATCTCCGAACAACAAACCGCCGGCGTCTATCGCCTGCTGCGCATTGTCGAGCCCGATTTTCTTGCTGAGGCTCTGAAACCATTTCAGATGCTGAGACGGTATAAACATGGCATTCCCGATATAAGAAATCACAGGGATTGGCGTCGACAATGACGAGCGGGCGAGCGCAGCCCGCCGCACCCCGCGGATCGAACCGCCAGCGAACAGAAACGCTTATTGCCAGGTGAGGATTGGAAAGGCGTCGTCTACGTTGGACGCGCCAGGTCTTCTTTTACTCGAAACGGGGAGAATCTCGTAAATTTGCACGTCGGCGCGGGCACGTCGGCGTGGGTGCCAACGGGGATTGCAGTCGCGCGGTCGTTCTTCCTGATTCCTGCGGACATACTCTGTTCCGGAGTTGGAATACCTCAAACGGTAACAGCTTGGTATTTACGCGATTGAGTCACGCGAAGTGACGGAGCGTTTTGCGAAGACCCTCAATCTTCGTGCGCACCTCACGAAGTTGGTGCGCTGGGCGTTACGAGGTAGGCGCACGAAAGGAGTGCACCACATCATCAACCATGGAAGAGCTCAAAACGATGACATCTTCATCATCATGGGTATATCGCAGGCCGGCCCGATGGAGATCTCCCTCCCATCGATCGGCTGCAAGCCGGCCGAGCGGTGCGCCGCTTGCGATGCAAACGAAAGGATAGGGATGGCGCAGCCGGGCTCAGCGTGCGTCGAACGCACCAGGCCTGGCCAGCAGTTCCACCGCCGCCAGCAGGCGCTCGGCCTGGGCATCCAGCGCCAGTCCGTCGGCCGCCGCCATCCGCCGCAATCGTTCCAGCGCTTCCCGGCGCGGCAACGAATAGCGGTGCATCAGGACGCCGACCGCGACCGCGACCGCATCGGCTGCCGGATCCGCCTCGACCGCCGCCGAGGGGGGCGTGGGCGCCGCCGCCGTCGAGCCGGGATGCACCGCGTCGTGCGCGGCCGCCCGCTCCTCGCGGCGGGCCCGCACCGTTCCCAGCGCCGCCTCGACCGTCGGCACGATCTGCGAGATGTCCAGCGGCTTCACGAGGTAGGCGACCGCGCCCAGCGCCTTGACTTGGGCCACCGTCGCATCGTCGGCGAATGCCGAGAGGAACATGAAAGGCGTCTGCAACGATTCCCGCAGATACGCCGCGACATCGAAACCGCTCATGCCCTCCATGCGGATGTCGAGCAGCGCGAGATCGGGCCGGTGCTGGCGCGCCAGCAGGATGGCGTCGTCGCCGTTGTCGGCGTCGATGATCTCGTAGCCCGCTGCGGCCAAGCCGTGCGTCAGCGTGGCCAGCACGAGCCGGTCATCGTCGACCACGAGGATCTTGCCTTTGGCGCTCACGGAAGCATTCTCGGCGAGGAAGGGATAAGAAGGCAGCTCGCCGGGATTGTGGCCCAAACGGTCCGCCCCAGGGGTCTCAAGGTGTGTGCGGCCGCGTCATGCCGGATCTTCCAGGCGCGTCACGCCCGGCGGCACGATGGTC
>JBEVLR010000290.1:0-4192 GCA_040509075.1 Burkholderiaceae bacterium
ATCTCCACGCCGCACAGCACGGTCGCGTTGGCGCCGATCGAGGCGCCGCGGCGCAGCACGGTGCGGGCGAACGCCGGCGGCGGCCGGCGCGAGCGCGGGTACTTGTCGTTGGTGAAGGTGACGTTGGGGCCGATGAAGACGTCGTCCTCGACGCGCAATCCGTCCCACAGCTGCACGCCGGGCTTGACGGTGACGCGGTCGCCGACGACGACGTCGTTCTCGATCAGGCACTGGGCGTTCACGTTGCAGTCGCGCCCGATCCGCGCGCCCGGGAGCACCACGCAGAACTGCCAGATGCGCGTGCCGGCGCCGACCTCTTCGGCCTGCACGTCGGACGACGCGTGGATGAACGCTCTGGGGGTCATCGGATCTCCGCCGCGCGCGCGGCAACGGCCGCCTGGAACTCGTCGTATTCGCGGATGTAGTCGGCGCCGTCATAGTAATGCGAAGCGAACACCAGCAGCATCGCGTCGGCCGAATACTTGTACTGCACGCCCCAGGTCATCGGCGGGAGGTAGAGGCCGCGGTCGGGGCCGTCGAGCGGCACTTCGATCTTGTCGGCGCCGTCGTCGGCGACGACGGAACAGCTGCCGCGCACGCAGATCAGGAACTGGTGGCATTCGTGGTGCGCGTGCTCGCCGCGGATCTCGCGGCTCGGGACGCCGAAGACCATGAAGTAGCGCAGGGGCTTGAACGGCACCTGGCGGTCGAACTCGCCGACGGTGAGGTTGCCGCGCAAGTCGGGGATCGACGGGAAATGGTGCAGCGTCACGCCCCTGACCGGCGTGTCCTGAACGCTCGGGCGCTTGGCCGGCGCCGCGGCGAGGATCACCGGCGCGGCGACATGGTCGGTGGTGCCCACGTAGCCGACGATGCTGGCCGGGTTGCCTTCGACGATCGCCGCCGGCGGAACCGACCGCGTGACGACCGCGCCGGGCCGCACCACGGCGCGCGCGCCGATGGTCACGCCGGCATGGATCGTCGCGTTGGCGCCGATCCAGGCTTCCGCCTTGACGCGGGTCGCCGCCCGCGCGCCCGTGCCGGGCAGCTCGACGAAGGCGGCATTGGCCCCGACATGGACACCGCGCTCGAGCGTGACGCCCGCGCACACATGCGCCCCGCTCTTGACGACGCAGCCGCCGGCCAGCGCGGCGCCGTCGTCGACGACCGCGCGCGGATCGATGAGCGGGCCGGACGGCGCGCGGCGCGCGTCGCCCGGCAGGTCGGCGGCGAGCTCGTCGACGAACGGGATGGCGGGATGTCCCATGCGATTCTTCCCCTTATATCTTGTGGCGCGAAGCGTCCGCGGCGACCTAGTACAACGCAAACCGGAGCCGGCCCAAACGCCCATAAGCGGGGCGATCGGGGCGCTCCAGGAGGCATCGGTTCACTCGAGATGCGTGGCCAATCCGAGCCCGAGCGACCACAGCATGGCGTTCGACTGCTGGGTGTCGTAGAGCGCGTCGACGTACTGCACCCGCATGTTGTAGTGGTCGCCTTCGGCGGCCATCACGTCGAACAGCGAGCGCCGGCCGAGCTGCTGCCACTGCTGCAGCGTGAAGTTGCGCACCAGTTCGCTGTTGTGCAGGATCTCCACGACGTGGCGGGCGCGGTCCATCGCATGCTCGGCCTGCTCGTGCACTTCGCCCATGCGGTATTTGCGCGCCTCGAGCGCGTCGTCGCGCTGCATCCGCGCGGCTTGGGCGCGCTTGCGCGCCGCGCCGGTGGTGTAGGAATTGACCGGGTTGTACAGCGGCATGCTGAACGTCACGCCCACCGACACCGAATGCGAGTTGCCGGCGCCGGCGGCCTTCGTGGCCTGCACGAGCCAGCCGAGCTGGGGTTTCTGGCCGTCGAGCACCGCCTTGACGTAGCTGTCGAGCGCCTCGGCCTGGGCGCCGAGGGTGGCGATCTCGCTCGAGCGCGACGCCATCGTGCGCAGGTCGGCGAGGTCGGGCGTGTCCAGCATCACCGAGCTGATGCCTTCGGTGGGCGGCAGGTCGTCGCCGACGAAGCGGCGCAGGCGGACCTCGGCGAGCCGTTTCTGGGAGAGGCTCTGCGAACGCGACAGCTCGGCCTGCTCCTGCGTCTTGCGCGCCTGCACCAGCTCGCTCATGCGGCCGCGGTCGATGCCGACGATCGACTGCAGCGCGGAGACGAGGCAGCCCATCTTGCGCGCGTACTGTTCGTACACCTGGGATTCCACGGTGTATCGGCTGCGCTCGAGCGCGAGGGAGACCGTCTGCAGCGCGACCTGCTCCTGCGCGGTCAATTCGCCGAAACGCGCCGCTTCGGCCAAGTGGGCGCGCCAGTCGGTCAGGTCGCGGACGTGGCCGCCGTCGTAGATCGGCGCGGCGGCGGTGAGGCCGCCTTGGAATTGGCCGCCGCGCGCTTCCGCCGCGCCGGGCGTGCCGGTGTCGATGCCGCCGAGCTGCGCGGTCGCGGAGACCTGGGGCAGGCCGCCGGCGCGCGCCTCGTCGATGTCGATCGCCGCCGCTTCCGCCAGCAGGCGCGCGGCGCCGACGGCATTGCTGCGGCGGATCGCCGAACGCACCATGTTGAGCAAGTTCATGCGCGGCGCACGGACGTCGGCCGGCAACGCGGCGGAAGACGGGGCGGCGGGAACGGTCGCGCTGGCCGGCGCCGATTTCGGATCCGCCCCTTCATCGTCGACGCAGGCGCCTGCGGCCGGCGGCGTCGCGGCAGCGACAGCGGCGAGCGCCCCCCGGCCGGCGGGAAGGCCGCGGCCGGCGGTCGCCGCGGCGGCCGACGACGCGATCGCCGCGCCGAGCGCGGCGGCCAGCATCGATGCGGCCAACCAACCGGGCTTGGTGTTCATGGATCCCATGGGGAACAGCTCCTTGCAACGCCGCCCTGAACCATCGGGCGGCACATCTGCAAGTACACCGCGGACGCCGGTGGGACAAATGTCCGGAAACAGGGCCGATCGCCGTTCAATTCCGGCCGCTCGACGCCGAGCCCGCCTCGACGGCGGCGGGCGGCGGCCGGTCAGCGCTCGCGGAACGCTTCCTTGGACTTGATCATCGGACGCAGCAGGAAGTTGAGCACCGAGCGCTCGCCGATGCGGACTTCGGCGCTGCCGGTCATGCCCGGCACGACGGGCAGCGGTTTGCCCTTTTCGTGCAGCTTGTTGTCCTGCACGTAGAGCATGACGCGGTAATAGGTGGGATCCGAGCTTCCGACCGCGCGGTCGGGATCGCCGATCGCGTCCGGGCTGATCGATTCGATGACGCCGTCCAAGCCGCCGTAGATCGTGGAGTCGTAGGCGGCCAGCTTGATCTTGGCGGTCTGGCCCACCTGCAGGAAACCGATGTCGCCCGGCTTCACGCGGGCCTCCACCAGCATGCGCTTGCCCAGGGGCACGATTTCCATGATGGGGCCGCCGGGGCCGACGACGCCGCCGAGCGTGTTGCTGCGGATGTTCTTGACCAGGCCGTGCACCGGCGACTTGATCACCGTGCGGCGCAGCACGTCCTGGCGGCCGGCCTGCTGCTCCTCGATCTGCGCCAGGTCGGTCTGCTGCTTGGTCAGGTCGCTGCTGGCGTCCTGGCGGAAGCGGTTGACGCGGTCTTCGCTCTGCAGGCTCATTTCGTTGATCTGGCGGCGCAGGTGCAGCACGTCCATCTCGGACAGCAGCCCGCGCGCCGACATGTCCTCCGACACCCTCAGCTCGCGCCGCATCATCTCGATGCCGCGTTGGTTGGAGGCCACGGCGTCGTCGAGCGCGCGCTTGCGGGCCTGGTACGCGGCGGCCTCGCCGGCCGCGACGCCGGAGGCGGCCGCGACGTCGGGCGGGAACGCCAGCGGCCGGCCCGTCGACTCGGCCAGCAGCCGCGCGATCGAGGCCTTCACCGCGATGCGCTTGGCTTCGCCTTCGGCCTGCTGCGCCTGGAACCGCGTCGGGTCGAGCTCCACCAGGTCCTCGCCCTCGGCGACTTCCTGGCCTTCGCGCACGAACAGCTCGCGCAGGATGCCGCCTTCGAGGCTGGCGATCACCTGCTCGCGGCCATCGGGGATGACGCGCGCGTCGGCGTGCGTGACCTCGTCCACGCGGGCGACCGCGGCCCACGACAGCGCGGACGCCAGCGCAGCGGCGATCAGGTAGAGCACCCACGCCACCTGCGGCGTGCCTTCGACGATCTGCGCGGCGCGCACGCCGCTCATGAACGCG
>JBEVLR010000291.1:0-3333 GCA_040509075.1 Burkholderiaceae bacterium
AGCGCGCCATTCGCGACTACGTCGCTATTCATAACGCCGATCCCAAGCCCTTCTGCTGGACGAAGACCGCTGATGACATCCTCGCCAGCATCGAGCGCTTTTGTCTGCGAACTTCTAACTCACGACACTAGCGGCGGACGCGTGGGAAAGCGCTTTCGTCGAATTCGCCGACGTGGCTCACGCTGCGTCGCAGGCCGTCCCGCAACGCATGAGGGCGCTTGATCGCGCCGCCGCGTTCGTCGAACTCCGCGATCGCCAGATCCAGCGCGCCGCGGCGCTCGTGCTCTTCGACCGGTAGCCAGGGCGAGCCGAGCGCGGCCCAGCGCTCGTCGGACAACGGGATTTCACCGGTGAGGAAAAGCTGCCGGCCGCCATCGCCGCCTTCGAAGGACGCCGCCATGGCCTGGCCTTCGTCGCTCGGCCGACACAAGCCATGGGCCATCGTCTGGTCGAAGACGATCAGGTCGCCGGGCTGCAGCGCCACACGCACCCCGGCATGCGGCATCACGAACTCCACGTCGGCCGCGTCGATGGCGAGATTCCAGAACAGGCAACGCGTCCAGTGTCCGCGGACGTCGTTGTGGAAACCCGCGCCGCGCGTCGCCAGATACTCGATCCGCGCGGCCACGCGGCGCCGGCAGGCTCGC
This sequence comes from Burkholderiaceae bacterium, assembly GCA_040509075.1. Lineage (GTDB taxonomy): Bacteria > Pseudomonadota > Gammaproteobacteria > Burkholderiales > Burkholderiaceae_C > Scleromatobacter. The sequence continues at coordinate 648 of JBEVLR010000291.1, forward strand.
ACGCCGCCGCCGAGGACCCGCGTGACCGACAGCGCCTGCGCGATCTCGCCGGCGAGATCGGCGACGTTCGGCGCGAGGATCGCCAGCGCGGGAAAATCCGCGTCCGCGTAATCGACGTCGGAAAACGCATCGACGTTCACGCGCGGATACGCGTCGGACGCGATTCGCAGGCGCGCCGCCGCATCCAGGAAATCGGTCCGCACCAAATGGATCCGAGCGTAAGGCGCCCTCGCCACCATCTCGTGGCAACGCTCCTCGCTGCGGACCGCGAAGGCGCGGAACGGACGAGGGACGCGATACGCGTCGGCTGGAATGACGCGATGCGGGAGCGACGTCGGCATCGGCGCATTGTCGCCGTCGTTGCGACCCAAGATGCGCGGGATGCCGAACCCTTGACTTCCGCTCCACAATGCGCACCGCAGGTCAGAGTACGATCTCGCCGCGGCATACGGCCGGGCGGTGGGCTCGCGGCGGACGGCCGCACACGGTCCCCGCCTGGCTCCGATCCCGTCCGCAAACGATCGACCTCCGGCGGCCTTCCCCGGCACATGCGCCGGATCGATCGAGAGGTGACACATGATGGACACTCTTTTGCTGCGCAAAGGGGCCTCGGGGCCCGACGTCGACAAGCTGGCGCAGGCGCTGGCCGCGCAGTTGGGCGCGGATGCGTCGGCGTTCCCCGCACTGCAGAAATGGACGAGGGGTGCGGCGATCGACGATGCCTTCGACGCCGCGATCCGGCGCTGGCAGGCGGGCATCGGCATCATCGCGGACGGCATCGTCGGCCCGCGCTGCCAAGTGCTGCTTGAACTGGCGCCCGCGCCCGGTCCGGCCTTCGAGGCTTCCGATTCCAAGCTCAACGTGGCGCGCGTGAGCCAGCTGTTCCCGGCGACCAAGCCCGCCAACATCGCCCGCTACCTGCCTTACCTCGAAGCCGCGCTCGCGCGTTTCGGGCTCGTCGACCGCGCGACCGTGCTGTGCGCGCTCGGCACGATCCGCGCGGAGACCGAAGGCTTCGTGCCGATCGACGAATTCCAATCGCGCTTCAACACCGCCGCCGGCGGGCCGCCTTACGGCCTCTATGACGACCGCCCCAGCCTCGGCAACAAGAAGCCCGGGGACGGCGCGCTCTACAAAGGTCGCGGTTTCGTGCAGCTCACCGGACACGACAACTACGCGAAGTACGGCGCGCTGGTGGGGATCGATCTGGTCTCGCTGCCTCAGCTGGCGAATGCCCCCGAAGTCGCCGCCGTCCTGCTCGCCAGCTTCTTGCACAGCCATGCCGAAGCGATCCGCGCGGACGTGGCGGCGGGCGACCTCGCGGCGGCGCGCAAGATCGTCAACGGCGGCACGCACGGGCTCGATCAATTCAAAAGCGTGTTCGACCTCGCGAAAAAGGCGTTCGCCCAAGCTGCGGCGACCTCCGCCGCGGCCGATGGGCCGGCGACCCCGTCGCGCCGCCCGGCGGGAGGCGCGACGCAGACGTCCAAGGCCCGCAAGGACAGCGTCGACCTGCGCGACCGCCAGTTCATGCCCGCGGCGGTCAGCCTGCAGGACGAATTCCCCTCCCCGCAGACGATCCACGAGTTCCTGCCCGCCTACACCGGCGCGGGCCTGATCCTGAACCAAGGGCGCGAAGGCGCGTGCACCGGCTTCGGGCTCACCTGCGTCATCAACTACCTGCGCTGGATCAAGGCCGGCACCCCGAAGGCATTCGAGTCGGTCAGCCCCCGCATGCTCTACACGCTGGCGCGCCGGCACGACGAGTACGAGGGCGAGAACTACGAGGGCTCCTCTTGCCGCGGCGCGATCAAGGGCTGGTTCAACAACGGCGTCTGCCTGGAACGGCATTGGCCGTATGCGCCGGAAACGTCCAATCCGCCGCGCTACGGCTTCGCGGAAGAGGCTTTGAAGACGACCCTGGGCGTCTACTATCGGGTCGACATCACGTCGGTGATCGACCTGCAGGCCGCCATCGCCCAGCATGGGGCCGTCTTCGCCTCCGCGATGACGCACACCGGCTGGGACGAGACGCCCGAGGTGGCCGGGCCCATCACCGGCCATGCCGACCTGCCGCGCATCCGTTTCGACGACCGCATGCCCCAGCACAGCGGCCATGCCTTCGCGTTGGTCGGTTTCAACGGCGACGGCTTCATCGTGCAGAACTCGTGGGGCAAGGAATGGGGCGCCGGCGGCTTCGCGGTGATTCAGTACGCCGACTGGCTCGCCAACGCGATGGACGCGTGGCTCGTCTCGCTCGGCGTGCCGCGCGTCGTGGCGGGCCGCCTCGTGCCCGCCAAAAGCCTGGACGGCATGGCCGCGGCGGGCGCCGACCAGAGCGGCTGGTGGGACGAGAGCCGCGCCTACCTGCACAGCATCGTGCTGGGCAACGACGGTCGCGTGGATCGTTACGTGACGGAAGACGAACAGCCGCGCAACCTGCAGCACCAAGCCTGCGTGCTCCCCGACCAATGGTTCCGCAGCCGGCCGCAGGCGGAGCCCAAGCGCCTCGTCCTGATGGTGCACGGCGGCTTGAACAGCCGCGACGACGCCATCAAGCGCGCCCGTGCGATGGGGCGCTACTTCCTCGGCAACGGCTGCTATCCGCTGTTCGTGGTGTGGCAAACGGGCATCCTCGAATCGCTGCGCTTCCTGTTGGAAGACCAGCGCCCGGCCGCGGACAACC
>JBEVLR010000292.1:0-3329 GCA_040509075.1 Burkholderiaceae bacterium
CCTTCAGCCGAAGGGTCGCACGCCGAACAGCATCCCGTGCAGCCAGAACACGAAGGCGGCCCAGGCCGCGACGCCGCCGGCGACGGCGACGGCCGTTCCCCACCGATTGGCCGGCGCGGCGGCGGCGGCGGCGTCGTCGTCGGCCGCGCGGCGCCGTCTGGCGGCGCGGAAGTCGAGCACGCTCCACGCGAGGAAGCTGCCGAAAAGCACGACATCGGCGGCGCTGCCGTTGGCCAGCAGGTGCGCCGTGGCCCACAGCTTCGTGCCCAAGATCAGCGGATCGCGCACGCGCGCCTTGATCCCGTTGCCCGGCACGTAAGCGGCGGCCAGCAACACGAACGCGGCAAGCATCAGCACGCCGGCCAGGTCATGGGTCCAGCGCGACGGCGACCACAGCAGCACGGCGTGCCGGCGCGCCTGGCCGAAGCCGACGGCGATCATCGCGAAACCGGCGATCGCCACCGCCGAGTAGGCGCCTTTCCACCAACCGAGGCCGTGCGCGGCGATGAGCCGCGTCCGGCGGTCTTCCGCGAAGATCCGCACCGAATGCAATCCGCGGAACAGGGCCAAGCCGCCGACGAGGAGGAACATGGCCGCCATGATGATGCGGCGGGCGCGCCGGCGCTATGCTCGCTTTCACGCGAGCCCACGATGCAAGGCCTTTGACGAATGAGCCCACTTCGCATCCACAACGCCTTCGAGGCGTCGGAAATCCGCTTCGTCGTCGCCGTCGACGGCGGCGGGACCGGCACCCGCGCCCGCGCCTGGACGAGGGCCGGCGCGCCGATCGGCGGCGGTGAAGCCGGGCCGTCCGCGTTGGCGCACGGCATCGGGCAGGCCTGGCTGCATGTCGGCCAGGCCATCGAGCGCGCCTTCGCGTCCGCCGGCGCGCCGCTGCCGAACCGCGGCCAGTGCGCGCTCGGGCTCGGCTTGGCCGGGGCCCTCGCGCCGCATTTCGCCGAATCGTTCATCCGCGCGGCGCCCGACTACGGGTTGATCGCGCTCGAGAACGATTCCCGCACCGCGCTGATGGGCGCGCATGCCGGCCGGCCGGGCTCGATCGTGGCGGTCGGCACCGGCGCGGTCGGCGAAGCGCTGCACCCCGACGGGCGCCGGATCGCGGTCAGCGGCTGGGGCTTTCCGGTGGGCGACGAGGGCAGCGGCGCCTGGCTCGGCTCGCAGGCGATGCGGCGCGCCCATCGCGCGCTCGACGGCCGCGCGCCCGCGGGGCCGCTCGCGCGGGCCGTGTGGCGGCGCGTCGGCGGCGGCCGGGACGAATTGCTCGACTGGTGCGCGCGCGCCGGCCAACACGATTACGCCCAGCTCGCCCCGCTCGTCTTCGAGTGCGCGGACACCGACGACGCCGCTTCGTCCCTGTTGCGCGGCGTCGGCCGGGAGATCGAAGACATCGCGCGCGCGCTCGATCCCGGGCGGCAGTTGCCGATCGCGCTGCTGGGCAGCATCGGCCGGCGCATGGCCGACCGGCTGCCGGCCGCGCTGCGTGCCCATCTCGTCGACGCGGCCGGCGACGCCGTCGACGGGGCGCACCAGCTGGCGTGCCGGCAACTGGAAAGGGCCGGGCGATGAGCGCCCGCCCGGCCGTCCGAAGGGCGCTCGCGCCGCAGGCCGCCAGGCCGGGGGTTTCCTGATGGGCGCCACCCGGCCGTCCGAAGGCGCCGCGCCGCATTCCCCCGCGGGCCTGCAGCTCGCCGGACACATCCTGACCCCGCAGGGGTTCGTCCGCGGCACGATGGACATCGCCGATGGCCGCGTCGCGCGCATCGACGGCCGCCCGGTCGACGAGGACGAAGCGCGGCGCGCGGGCGGCGCTTTGATCCTGCCCGGCTTCATCGACCTGCACGTGCACGGCGGCGGCGGCTTCGACACGATGGAGGGCGCAGGCGCCGTCGGCGAGATCGCGAAGGCGCATGCTCGCCACGGCACGACGGCGATGCTCGCCACGACCATGACGGCGCCGATGGCCGAGCTCTCGACGGCGCTGGCCGCGATCGGCGGCCCCGGCCGCCGTCCGGGCGGCGCGCACGTGCTGGGCGTGCATCTGGAGGGCCCCTACATCAGCCCGGGCGCGCTCGGCGCGCAGCCGGATTTCGCGCGGCCGGCGTCGGTCGAGGAAATCTTCGCGCTGCACGCGATCGCCCCGATCCGGTTGATCACGATGGCGCCCGAGCCGCCGGGCAACCTCGAGCTGATCGCGCCCCTGTGCGCCGCCGGGTTCCGCGTGCAGATCGGCCACACGGCGGGTTCGTACGAGGACGGCGTCGCCGCGCTGCGGCGCGGCGCGACCGGTTTCACGCACCTGTTCAACGCGATGGGCAGGTTCCATCACCGCGAGCCCGGCATCGCCGGGGCGGCGCTGGCGCATGCCGAGTTCGCCGAGATCATCCCCGATCTGCTGCACGTGCATCCGGGCGCGATCCGCGCGGCGCTGCGCGCGATCCCGTGCCTGTATTGCGTCACCGATTCGACCGCCGCCGCCGGCATGCCCGACGGCCAATACCGGCTCGGCAGCCATCGCGTCACCAAGTGCCTGGGCGGCGTCCGCCTGCCCGACGGCACCCTGGCCGGCAGCACGTTGACGATGGATCAGGCGCTGCGCAACCTCGTCGGCCTGGGCTTGAGCCTGCGGGACGCCTCGCGCCGCGTCGCCAGCCACGCCGCCGATTTCCTCGGCCTCGCCGATCGCGGCCGCCTGGTGGTGGGCGCTTGGGCCGACCTGGCGGTGCTCGACGCCGACCTGCGGCTCACGCGCGTGATCGTGGAAGGAGACGACATCGATCTCGCGGGCGATTGACGGCGCGCGGCCGTCCCCCCGGGGTTCAGTCGGCGGCCGCCGGCGGCGCGGACGCCGCCTGCATCCGCGATCGCGCGAGCAGCGCCCACACGTGGGCTTGCGCGCCGAGCGCATCGGCGCCCGTCAGCGCCTGGAAGGTCTCCAACGCCGCGGCGGCGCGGCCGGACCGGAGCTGCGCGATGCCCAGATGCAGGCGCGCGTCGTCGGGGCGCTTCAAGCCGCCCTTGGCGATGCCCTGGTCGAGCAGCGCGGCGCCTTGCGCCGGGTTGCCGTCCACGGTGCAGAGCAGGCCTTGGCCGACCAGCGCGTTGCCGTCCTTGGCGGCCTGGGCCGCGGCTTCGTCGGCGGCCGCCTGCGCGCGATCCACGGCGGCGGCGCGCGCGGCCGAGGCCTGCAGCTTCGCGGCCTCGCCGAGGTCGGCGCCGGCGAACGATTTCTTCGCCAGCCCCGCTTCCACGACCCGCTTGGCTTCGGCCGGATAGCCCAGCCGCATCGCCAGCGCGGCGTAGCCGAGGCG
>JBEVLR010000293.1:0-5435 GCA_040509075.1 Burkholderiaceae bacterium
CTCGCGCGACGCCTTCATCGAGCGGCTGTTCGCGTCGGGCATCGGCGTCAGCGTCCACTACATCCCGCTGCACCTGCAGCCGTACTGGCGCGATCGCTACGGCTTGCGGCCCGAGCAATTCCCGCACAGCCAGCGCGCGTTCGAGCGCATGGTGAGCCTGCCGCTGTACACGCGGATGACCGACGCCGACGCGGCGCGCGTCTGCGGCGCGGTGCGCGCCGCGCTCGCCGCGTGAAACGCGCCGCATGTCCAAGCGCGTCTTCGATCTCGTGTGCGCTTCGCTCGGCCTGCTGCTCTTCGGCCTGCCGATGCTCGCGGCCGCGGCGTGGATCCGGATGGACTCGCCGGGCCCGGTGCTGTTCCGCCAGGAGCGGGTGGGGCGGCGCGGCAAGCGCTTCCGCATCCACAAATTCCGCACGATGGCCGTCGACGCCGAATCGCGCGGGCCGCAGCTGACGGTCGGCGCCGACGCGCGGGTGACGCGAGCGGGGGCGTTCCTGCGCGCGCACCGGCTCGACGAGCTGCCGCAATTCTTCGACGTGCTGGCGGGCGACATGAGCGTCGTCGGCCCGCGTCCCGACGTGCCGCGCTACGTCGACCGGTGGCCCCCCGCGCTGCGCGAACGCGTCCTGGCCGTGCGGCCCGGCATCACCGATCCGGCGTCGCTCGAATTCCGCGACGAGGCGACGCTGCTCGCCCGCGCCGCCGACCCCGAGCGCGAATACCTCGACGTGATCCTGCCGCGCAAGCTCGCCCGCGCGGCCGACTACGCCGATCGCGCGTCGCTGTGGACCGACCTCGCGGTGATCGGCCGCAGCGTCGGCGTCCTGTTCTCACGTTGAAGCCGCTTCGAACCCGTGAACAAGCCCTCCGCCCCGACCGCCTGGCACCGCATCGACCGTTTCCTCGCGCGGCTGCGCCCGCACCGCGAGCCGCTGTCGCTGGCCATCGACGGCGCGCTGGTCGCGTTCGCGTGGAACCTCACCTACCTGTTCCGGATCGGCTTCGACCGCTGGTTCGCCGCGCGCCCCTCGTACGACCCGTGGGTGATGCTGGGCATCGTCGCGATCTACCTGTCGCTGTTCGCGGTGCTGCGCGTGCCGCAGAGCATGTGGCGTTTCTCCGGGTTCGGCGAGGTCAAGCGCCTGACCTGGGCCTGCCTGGGCGCGGGCTTGGGCGGCGCGGCGGCGGTCATGGGCCTGCAGCTGTACGGCGTGCCGCGCTCGGTGCTGGCGCTGCATCCGCTGGCCACGCTGATGTCGGTCTGCATGGTGCGCATCGGCTACCGCATGCTTTACGAGCATTCGCGCGCGCAGATCACCGGCGGCGACAGGGAGGTGCGGCGCGCGCTGATCCTGGGCGCCGGCGAGGCGGCCAAGCGGCTCCTGGCCGGCATCCACCAGCAGGGCTGGATCGTGCTCGGCCTGCTCGACGACGATCCCGCCAAGCAGGGCGCGCGCATCGCCGGCGTCCCGGTGCTGGGGGCGCTCGACGCGGTGCGCGACAAAGGCGTGCGCGGCGCCGCCACGCACCTGATCATCGCGCTGCCGTCCGCCACGCCGGCGCAGCGCCGGCGCGCGTTCGACCTCGCCAGCGAGAGCGCGCTGCCGGTGCTGACGGTGCCGTCGGCCGACGAGCTGCGCGTGGGCGCCGAGCCGGTCGAGAGGCTGCGCGACATCGAGCCGGAAGACCTGCTGGGCCGCGAGCCGGTTCGGCTCGACGAGACCGGCATCGCCGAGGTGCTGCGCGGCAAGACGGTGCTGATCACCGGCGCCGGCGGCAGCATCGGCGCGGAGCTGTGCGCGCAGGTCGCGCGCTACCGGCCGGCGCGGCTCGTGCTGGTCGAGTTGTCCGAGTTCAACCTCTACACGATCGAGCAGGCGCTCGGCCAACGCTTTCCCGGGCTCGAACTCGTGCGCCTGATCGGCGACGTGAAGGACTTGCCGCACATGCAGCGCATGCTGTCGGCGTGGAAGCCGCAGGTCGTGTTCCACGCCGCGGCCTACAAGCACGTGCCGCTGATGGAGAACGACAACGCGGCGTGCGCCGTGCGCAACAACACCCTGGGAACCTACAACGCGGGGCTCGCGTCGGCCCGGGCGGGCGTCGAACGCTTCGTGCTGATCAGCACCGACAAGGCCGTCAATCCGACCAACGTGATGGGCGCGACCAAGCGCGCGGCGGAAATGGCGGTGTCGGCGCTCGCGGCCGAACATCCCGGCACGCGCTTCATGGCCGTGCGCTTCGGCAACGTGCTCGGTTCGTCGGGCAGCGTGATCCCGAAGTTCAAGGAGCAGATCGCGCGCGGCGGCCCGATCACGGTCACGCATCCGGACATCATCCGCTACTTCATGACGATCCCGGAAGCCGCGCGCCTGGTGCTGCAGGCCGCCGCGATCGGCGAATCGGGCCAGGTGCTGGTGCTCGACATGGGCGAGCCGGTGAAGATCGTCGACCTGGCGCGCGACATGATCCGCCTGTCCGGCCGCAACGTCGACGACATCGCGATCGTGTTCACCGGCTTGCGTCCGGGCGAGAAGCTGTTCGAGGAGCTCCTGGCCGACGCCGACGCCACGATCGCGACCCCGATCGCGCGGCTGCGCATCGCCCGGCTCCAATCCCGCGACACCCCGATCGCCGACCTGCTGCGCCGCGCCCCGGCGTTCGACGGCATGGCCGACGCGCAGGTGCGCGCGGAGCTGGCACGCGTCGTGCCGGAATACCGGGCGGCGTGAGGCGGGCCGCGAAAGCTCCGCTTCAGGCGTGCCGCGCGCGAGGATCCGTTACCATGGTCGACTTTTCCAGGCGCCCGCAGAAGGCGGCCGCCCGGCGGCGCCGATCCGGACGCCGGCTCCGGATTCCAACCGAACTTCAACCCCCGGCGCCCGGCCAGGCGATCCCCGTATCCCGGCTACCGCAAGCCGTTCGGCACTTTTCACGGGGCCGCGATGGCGGCACCGCCCCCCATCGCCGGTCGATGTCCCGCCACGGTGCAGGATTCGCAGTGACCTCACCGGTTCGTCGAGAGGAAGACATGTTTCGAAGCAACGACGCCTTCCAACGAGGCGCCCGGCGCCCCGACCCGGTGGCCGTCGTCGCCCCGGAGCCGGCGGCCGACGGGCGCGCGATCGATGTGGGCCCGGGTTTCCTCGGCCACGCGCTCAAGCGCGCTTTCGACCTGGCCAGCGTCGTCGTGATCCTCGCGCTGTTCGGCTGGATCATGTTGATCACGGCCGTGGCCGTGCGGTTCAGCAGCGGCTCGCAGGTCATCTTCGGGCACACGCGGGTCGGCCGCGGCGGCCGCCTGTTCAAGTGCTACAAGTTCCGCTCGATGGTGGCCGACTCGGACCTCGTGCTGCGCGAGCTGCTGGAAACGGACGTCGACGCCCGCCGGCAATGGGAGCGCGATTTCAAGCTGAAGGACGACCCCCGCGTCACGCGCGTCGGCCGCTTCATCCGCAAGACCAGCCTCGACGAGCTGCCGCAGCTGTGGAACGTGGTCAAAGGCGAAATGAGCATCGTCGGCCCGCGGCCGGTCGTGCAGGACGAATTCGACCGCTACTACCGCAACGCGCGCGAACATTACCTGAGCGTGCCGCCCGGGTTGACCGGCCTCTGGCAAGTCAGCGGCCGCAACGACCTCGACTACGAGCAGCGCGTCCAGCTCGACAAGTCGTACGTCGAGAATTGGAACGTGTTCTCCGATTTCCTGATCGTCATGCGCACGGTCAAAGTGATGGTCGTGCGGCGCGGCGCCTATTGACGGGGCCGGCCGGCCCGCCAGGCGCGCGGCGCCCGCGAACCGCGTCGCAACCTCTCCTATAATCGGTGTTCAATGATTGAACACCCGCCCGGCCCGGAGGCGGCGCAAGACGCGCACCTGCGCTTGCTGCTGCTGATCGAGCAACATCCCGATTACTCGCAGCGCCGGCTCGCCGAAGCGATGGGCGTCAGCCTGGGCAAAGCGCATTACCTCCTCAAAGCCTTGTTCGACAAGGGGCTCGTCAAGGCGGGCAAGTTCACGCGCAGCCCCGACAAGCTCAAGTACGTCTATGCGCTGACCCCCTCCGGCGTGGCGCATCGCCTGCAGTTGATGCGCCGATTCCTGAAATCGAAGGAGCGCGAGTTCATCGAACTGCAATCCGAGATCGAGCAGCTGCGGGCCGCGCTCGCCGCCGAAGCCCCCCGCGCGAACCCGCCGAACCCGTCCGGCGATTCGATGCCGCGATGAACCTGCGCGGCGTCCGCCGCGGTTCCATTTTTCTTTTTCCCCGCTTGTCCGTCCTCGACTTTCCGCTCCCGATGCACGCCATCACCCTCTCCAACGGCACCCGCTTCGACGCCGAACCCGGCGCGAGCATCCTGGACGCCGCGACCGCGCGCGGCGTCGTGCTCGAACACGGCTGCCGCACGGGGCGTTGCGGCAGCTGCAAGGCCCGCGTCGCGGGCGGATCGACGAGGCCGCTGCGCGATCCGGCCGCGTTGTCGGACGACGAGCGCCGCGGCGGCTGGATCCTGACCTGCACCGACGAAGCCGCCTCGGACCTGCATCTCGACATCGAAGACCTGGGCGCGCTCGCCGGCGTCGAGGCCCGCGTGACGCCGGCCCGCATCGACGGCCTCGAGCGCCTGGCTCCCGATGTGATGCGGGTCGGGCTGCGGCTGCCGCCGCGTTCGCCGTTCCGGTTCTTGCCCGGCCAGCATCTCGACGTCACCAGCCCCGCGGGCGTCCGGCGCAGCTATTCGATCGCCAGCGGCGCGGCCGCGCCGGACAAGGTCGAGCTGCAGATCCGCCGCGTCGACGGCGGCCGATTGAGCGCCTACTGGTTCGAGCAGGCGAAAGCCGGCGACCTGCTGCGGTTCAACGGCCCGCGCGGCACGTTCTTCCTGCGCCCCGTCGCCGGCCTCGACGTGGTTTTCCTGGCCACCGGCACCGGGATCGCGCCGATCCGCTCGATGCTGCTGCAGCTCGCCGCGCTCGGGCCGGACGAGGCGCCGCGCTCGGTCTCGCTGTATTGGGGCGGCCGCCGCCGCGAAGACCTGTACCTCGATCCGGTGGACGCCTTGCCCGGCCTGCGCCACGTGCCGGTGCTGTCGCGCGGCGACGCCGGATGGCGGGGCGCCAAAGGGCACGTGCAGGACGCGCTGCTGCACGAGGTCGCCCACGGCGCGGCGCCCGCGCTGGCGGGCGCGGCCGTCTACGCCTGCGGCAGCGAAGCGATGATCCATGGCGCGCGGCGCCTGCTCGCCGACGCCGGATTGCCGGCGCGGCGTTTCCATTTCGACGCCTTCGTCAGCTCCGATTGAACGCGCGTCCACCGTCGAAACACACCGAGGAACGGATCCATGAAAGCAGTGATTCTCGCGGGCGGGCTGGGAACCCGCCTGAGCGAAGAGACGGCGACGCGCCCGAAGCCGATGGTCGAGATCGGCGG
>JBEVLR010000294.1:0-3973 GCA_040509075.1 Burkholderiaceae bacterium
GGCGCCGCCGGCCGGCGCCGTGGCGGCCGACGCCGGCCAGGCGCACCCGCTGTCGCGGATCGCGTGGTCGTTGAAATTCAACAGCCTGAAGACCGCGGCCGCGGAGAGCGCGCCCGCGATCGTGCACGGCGCGCTGCAGATCGTCGGCATCCTCGGCTACAAGAACGACACGCCCTTCAGCCTCGGCCGCCATTACCGCGACGCGCTGTCGGCCGCGCTGATGATCTCCAACGACCGCATCGCCGCGCAGAGCGCGAACATGCTGCTGGTCTTCAAGGACGATCAGGAATGAACGCTCCCACTCCTTCCCAGGCCCCGGATCCGTACGATCCCGCCGCCTTCCGCGACGGCCTCGTCGCCCACGGCTTCGCGCTGCCCACCGGCGTGCGCGGCGGCGACGGCCGCACCGCGAAGTTCGAGGACATCCTCGACCGCTTCGACGCGCTCGTGATGCGCGGCGCCGCGGACGACGGCGCCGAAGCGCTGCACTTCCCGCCGCTGGTCGCGCGCGAGCTGATCGAACGCATGGGCTACCTCGGCAATTTCCCGCAGCTGATCGGCAGCATCCACAGCTTCTTCGGCGACGACGCGAAAGCGCGCGAACTCGCGGCGACCGCCGAGGCCGGTCGGCGCTGGGAACACATGCTCGAACCGACCGAGACGATGCTGCTGCCGGCGGCGTGCTATCCGGTCTATCCGGCCTTCAGCGGACTGCTGTCCGACGAGGGCCGGCTCGTGACCGTGCGCAACTGGTGCTACCGCCACGAACCGTCGGACGAACCCACGCGGCTGCAGTCGTTCCGCATGCGCGAGTTCATCCGCCTCGGCGCGCCCGACGCGGTGCAGCAGTGGCGCGACACCTGGCTGCAGCGCGGCCTGGCGCTGCTGCAGGGCCTCGGGCTGCCCGCGCGCAGCGACGTCGCCAACGACCCGTTCTTCGGCCGCAGCGGCCGCATGATGGCCGCGAGCCAGCGCGACCAGCGGCTGAAGTTCGAAATCGTGGTGCCGGTGATCTCGGCGGCGAACCCGACCGCGGTCTGCTCGTTCAACTGGCACCAGGAGCACTTCACGTCGACGTTCGGGATCCGCCGCCCCGGCGGCGCGACGGCGCACACCGCCTGCCTCGGCTTCGGCCTGGAACGCGTCACGCTCGCGTTGATCAAGACGCACGGCTTCGAGCCCGCCGGCTGGCCGGCCGAGGTGCGCGCGCAGTTGTGGGGCTGAACGGATGGACCTGAACGGCAACGGCGTGCCCCATGCCTGCGCGATCGCGGGCCTGGACGCGGCGCGGCACGCCCCGCACGCGCTGCACGGCGCCGATTCGGTCTGGCTCGAGAAGAACTGCTACATCGACTTGTGGATCGAGCTGCTCGCCGCGCTGAAGCTCGATCCGCACGCGTTGTGGCCCTGCACCGTCGCGCTCGATTTCGAAGGGGACCAGTGGACGTTCTTCAAGCCGCCGCACGCCGAACTGCGCACGCTGTACGGCGTCGACGTGCAGGAGCTCACGGTCTGGCGGCCCCTGGCCGAGCACGCGATCGAACACCTGTCGGCCGGCCGGCCGCTCAGCATCGAGGCCGATGCGTTTTGGCTGCCCGACACCGCGGGGACCGACTACCGCCGCACCCACTCGAAAACGACCATCGTGCTCAATGAGGTCGACACCGGGGCGCGGCGACTCGGATATTTCCACAACGCCGGCTACTTCGAAGCGCAGGGCGAAGATTGCGCGCGGCTGCTCGACCTGCCCGATGCGGCCACCGCCCTCGAAGCGATCGCCGACTGGCGCGGCGCGCGCGTGGCCGAGGTCGGCGCCGCCGCGGCCGCGCTCGACGGCGGGAAACTGCCGCTCTACGCGGAATTCATCCGGACGAGCAAGCGCGTCGAGCGCCCGCCCGCCGAGCTGCGCGCGCTGGCGTTGGAGCACCTGGCGACGCACCTCGCTTTCCGGCCGGACGACAACCCGCTGCGCCGCTTCGCGGACCGCCTCGCCGACGACCTGCCGCTGCTGCGCGCTCACGGCCTGGAGTACTACCACCGATGGGCGTTCGGCACCGTGCGGCAACTCGGCGCGGCCTTCGACTTCGCGGCCCGCGGCCTCGCGTGGCACGAGGCGCCGGCCGCCTCGCCGCTGTGCGGGGCCGAGCGCGCGTTCGACGCGATCGCGCGCGACGCGAAGACGCTGATCCTGAAATTGGCGCGCGCGGTCTCGTCGACGAAGCCCGTCGACGCATCGGCCCTGCTGGACGGCATGGCGACCGCGTGGGAAGACGGCATGCGGGCGCTGGAACAAGCGATCGGCTCGCGTTGAAACCCGAGCGCCGGCGTGGATCGGGCGCGCGCGCCGGGCGCTCCGGTTGAACGCCCGAGTCGGGCGATCTGGCTGGGCGAAAGGTCAAGCCGGGCGTGGCCGACTTCGGATCGACCGGGCGGCCGACGCGGCACGCCTGCGATCCGCCACCGGCGTCGGCGTCCGCAGGTCAGGTGCACGGCGAGGCGCTCGAGTTGCCGGCCGGTTGAGCGCCCGGCTCCGACCGTCCTGCGTTCCGATGCGCGGGCCCGAAGGCGCCGGCCGCCGCGCGGCCTTCAATCGTCCGCGTAAAGCGTCTCCCACGGAACCCGGGCCATCACGTCCCCATCGGCCACCAGCGCGACGATCCCGAAATCCTTCTGCGCCGTATCTCGCCTGACGTGCCGCGCCAACGAGTCGCCGGTGCGGTTCGTCAGGCACGCGACCAGCGGCGTGTTCACGGTCGGCCCGCGATGGATCACGATCGCGATTTCTCCGGAAACCAGGCGCACGAAACAGCCTGGCGGATAGATGCCGAATTCGTTGATCAGCGCCGCGGCGAGCGGATGGCCTTGGCTGGAGGTGAAGATTTCGCGCGCCGCGACATTGGGCGCGAGCGCGCCGCGCGATGAGCGGGCGCTGATCTTCGCGGTGAACACATCGGCGTAGTGCAGGGCCTGGGCCAGCTCGGCGACGTCGGTGCGGCGCGCCGGATAGCCGGTGCCGCTGGTCAGCTCGTGGTGCTGCTCGACGGCGTCCAGCCACAAGCGGTTGTCGACCCCGGCGGCCGCGAGCATTTCGGCGCTCTTGACCGGGTGCGCGTGGATCACGGCCCGCTGCTCGGGAGACGGCGGCGCGGTCTGCACCGCCAGTTGCCCCTGCAGCCCGATCATCGACAAATTCATCGACATCGCGGCGCCGACCAGCATCCGCCGGTCATGCTCGCTCCAACCCATGCGCCGGCCGGTCAGGCAGCACACGGCGGCGCAATGCAACGAGTGCGAAACGCCGTACGACCGCAGACGCGTCTGGTCGTGGCGCAGGATCTGGAACAGCACCTTGTCGGGATAACGATCGGCGAGCGACATCAACACGTCGACGACTTCATCGAGCGCGGCGCGCAGCTCGGCCGGCGGCGCGGTCAACAGCGTGTTCAATCGTCCGCTCGACATGCGCCAGCGGCCGAAGAAGCCTTCCTTCGGCTTCGCCGCCGCCTCGCGTTCGGCCTGTGCGGCACGCAGCTCGCCGGCATCGACGAACATGCCGCGGGCCAGCAGCGCCTGCAGCATCTGGGCGTCGGCGACACGATGGCCACGCGCCAGCAGCAGCTTCCCGTTCGAATCGCGAATACCCCAGGCGAGCGGAGCGCCGGGCTTGATCTGGCTCGCGACTTCTTGAAGCGGAAGCAAATTCATTGCGTACTCCGGCGGGTGCGCCGGTCATGACCGCTCCGGCTGGGTTGCCGGCCATGTCCCGCTCCGGCCCACCAACTTTCGACAGCCTGCCACCAAGCTGAAGCCGCGGCGATGCAAGCCGGGCCGCGAACGCTTACTAAGAGCGACTAACAAAACCGCATCAACGTTCGCAGGCAGATGACGCAGCAGGCCAGGGAGAGCATTGCCAAATGAGAATCGATGCGACGCTCGAAGCGAACGCGCAATTTGCCGAAGGCGGCCAGCCAGG
>JBEVLR010000295.1:0-6803 GCA_040509075.1 Burkholderiaceae bacterium
AGCGAGGTGCGCTTCCAGTACGAGCCGATCGCCGCGGCGTTCCACTACGAAGAACGGGCGACGCGCGAACAGACGGTGATCGTCGCGGACATCGGCGGCGGCACCTCCGACTTCTCGGTCGTGCGCGTCGGCCCCGAACGCCGCGGTCGCGTCGACCGCCGCGGCGACATCCTCGCCAGCCACGGCGTGCACAGCGCGGGCACCGATTTCGACCGGCGCGTCGAGCTCGCCCGCATCCTGCCCGCGCTCGGCTACGGCGCGTTCGGGCCGCCCCGCCGCGGGGGCGGCGCGCCGCTCGAGGTGCCCAGCCGCGTCTACTTCGACCTCGCGACCTGGCATCTGATCAATACCGTCTACCGCCCGCAGCGCTTGATGGAGATCGCCGCGATGCGCGACGACTATGCCGACCCGCGCCTGCATGCGCGGCTGATGACGACGCTGCGCGACCGCCTCGGCCATGCGCTGGCCGGCCTCGCCGAGGAGGCGAAGATCGCGGTCGCCCAGGGCGGCGCGCACGACATCGACCTGTTCGAAGTGGAACGCGGCCTGCGGGCGACGGTGACCGAAGCCGAAGCCGCCGATGCGATCGGCGACGAGCTGGAACGCATCGTCGGCGCCGCCCGGGAAACCGCGCGGCTGGCCGGCTTGCGGGCGACCGGCATCGACGCGCTGTATTTCACCGGCGGCTCCACGGGACTGCGCTTGCTCGCCGAACGCCTGAGCGACGCGTTCCCGCACGCGCGGCCGATGCACGGCGATCGCTTCGCGAGCGTGGCGACCGGCCTCGGCCTCGACGCGCAGCGCCATTTCTCGCACCGCTGAAACGGGCCCAGCCGATCCCGCCGCGAAACCTGCGGCCGCGTTGCGCGGTGGAGACAAACGAACTCGTCCAGGACGACTTTACGTTTCGTTTCCGCCATGCGTCCGGCACGGTGATGGATGCAAGCAATTGTCACCGAGCGCGCGAGCCGTCGGCATTCGGGGTGATTCGGGGTGAAGCACCAGGCCGGTGCTGAGGACGGGGCGGCGCGGCGCCCTCGAACTCGGGGTTTGCGTGCGCAGCGCGGCGCGATTTCCGAAAGGTGCTTCGATAGAATGAAGCTCAAGCCTCAAGGTCTCCCTCTTACACATGAAACTCATTGGATCTCTCACCAGCCCTTACGTCCGCAAGGTGCGCGTCGTGCTGGCGGAGAAGAAGCTGGACTACAACTTCGTGCTCGAGGACGTCTGGGGCAGCGACGCCATCCTCGCGTCCAATCCGCTCGGCAAGGTGCCGTGCCTGGTGATGGAAGGCGCCGAAGCGGTGTTCGATTCGCGCGTCATCGTCGAATACGTCGACACCTTGTCTCCGGTGGGCCGGCTGATCCCGTCGTCCGGCCGCGAACGGGTCGAAGTGCGCACCTGGGAAGCGCTCGCCGACGGCCTGCTCGACGCCGCGGTTTCCGCGCGCCTGGAGCGCACCTGGAACGGCCGCAGCGATGCGCAGCGCAGCGACGCGTGGATCGCCCGCCAGCGGGTGCGCATCGCGGCGGCGCTGAAGTCGATCAGCCAGGGCCTCGGCGACAAGCCGTTCTGCGTCGGCACCCATTTCACGCTCGCCGACATCGCGAGCGGCTGTGCGTTGATGTACCTCGACTTCCGCTTTCCCGACATCGCCTGGCGCGCCGAATACCCGAACGTCGCGCGGCTGGCGGACAAGCTCGCCTTGCGCCAAAGCTTCGTCGACACGACGCCGCCTGCGGCTTGACCGCCGCGGGATGATCGAGCGCCGTCCGGCGCGCCACGAGGCCGCCGCGATCGCGGCCGACGACGCCGAAGCGCGCGTGCCCGAGGGCGCGGACGATGGCGGCCCCTATACTGGGGGCCAAAGCGCCGATTTGATTTCCGGCTTGCGGGCGCTCTACAAATATCGCTAAAGGACGCCCAGGCCGGCCGAGCCGTCACGCCCCCAAGCGGGGACATGAGGGAAAGCGGCAGAGCCGCATTTGCCTCGAGAGGAGCGCCCCGGCGGGTGTCCGCAGCGCTCGTGTCGCCGGTGGTCGATCGTGCCGGCATGGCGCCAGGAAAGGGTTTCGCGATGGGTTCCGTCGGCCGAATCGAGCCGCAGGCGATGCATTTCGCCGAGCCGCTGCCGCTCACCAGCGGCGCGCGCCTGAACGACTACACGCTCGTCTACGAAACCTACGGGACGCTGAACGCCGCGCGCGACAACGCGGTGCTGGTGTGCCATGCGCTCAACGCGAGCCATCATGTGGCCGGGATCTCGCCGGGCGGCGAAACCGGTTGGTGGGACAACCTCGTGGGGCCGGGCAAGCCGCTCGACACCGACCGCTTCTTCGTGATCGGCATCAACAACCCCGGCTCCTGTTTCGGCTCGACCGGCCCGACCGCCCCCAACCCCGATCCGGCCGCCAACGGACGCTTGTACGGCGCCGACTTCCCGGTCGTCACCGTCGAAGATTGGGTCGATGCGCAGGCCCGCCTGATCGGGCGCCTGGGCATCGCGCGGCTCGCCGCGGTCCTGGGAGGCAGCCTCGGCGGCATGCAGGCGCTCGCGTGGACGTTGCGCTACCCGGAACGCGTCGGGCACTGCGTGGCCGTGGCCACGGCGCCGAACCTGTCCGCGCAGAACATCGCGTTCAACGAAGTCGCGCGCCGCGCGATCGCCACCGACCCCGACTTCCACGCCGGCCACTACGCCGAGGTCGGCGCGATCCCGAAACGCGGCTTGCGCGTGGCCCGCATGATCGGCCACATCACCTACCTGTCCGACGATTCGATGGAGGCCAAGTTCGGCCGCGCCATCCGCGCGGCGGACGACGCCGCCGCCGGCGCGCCGGCCTATCGCTACACGACGCAGGACATCGAATTCCAGATCGAAAGCTACCTGCGCCACCAGGGCGACAAGTTCAGCGAGTATTTCGACGCCAACACCTACTTGCTGATCACGCGGGCGCTCGACTACTTCGATCCGGCGCGCGCGCACGGCGGCGACCTGTCCGCCGCGTTCGCCCGGGCCGGCGCCTGCCGTTTCCTGGTGGTCAGCTTCACCACCGACTGGCGCTTCGCGCCGCAGCGTTCGCGCGAGATCGTCAAGGCGCTGGTCGACAACCGCGCCGAAGTCTCGTACGCCGAGATCGACGCGCCCCACGGCCACGACGCGTTCCTGCTCGAAGACCCGCGCTACCACGGCGTGATGCGCGCGTACTTCGGCCGCATCGCCGCGGAGGCCTCCGGGCCGCCCGAAGGCGCCCGCGGCGCCGTCCACGGGACGCAGGCCGTCTCATGAGCAAGCGGCGCGACCTCGACATCATCGCCCGCCTGGTGCCGCCCGGATCGCGCGTGCTCGACCTCGGCTGCGGCAGCGGGGACATGCTCGCGCACCTGCAACGGCACCGCGGCTGCAGCGGCTACGGCATCGAGATCGACGACGCGAACGTCCTCGCGAGCACGCGGCGCGGCATCAACGTGATCCAGCTCAACCTCGAGGAGGGGCTGGCGCTGTTCGACGACCTCAGCTTCGACGTGGTGCTGCAGCTCGACACGCTCCAACACCTGCGCAACACCGAAAAGATGCTGCGCGAGACCGCGCGCGTCGGCCGCATCGGCATCGTCAGCTTCCCGAACTTCGCGCATTGGCCCAACCGGCTGCGCGTGGCGGCGGGCCGCATGCCGGTGACGCGCGCGCTGCCCTACGAGTGGTACGACACGCCCAACATCCGCGTCACGACGCACGCGGACTTCGAAATGCTGGCGCGCAAGAACGGCCTCGACATCCTCGAATGCTTCGGCCTGCAGGGCTGCCGCGCGGTGCGGCGCCTGCCCAACCTGCTGGCCAGCGTGGCCGTCTTCAAGTTCCAGCGCGCCTGAGGCCGCCCGCGTCGGCGCTCAAGTGGGCGTGGCCGGCGTCTTGCCTTCCCGGGCCCAGAGCGCGATCAGGACGATCGCCCCGACCAGCGGGATGAGGCCGATCAACATCATCCAGCCGCTGCGGCCGATGTCGTGCAGCCGGCGCGCGGCGACCGCCAGCTGCGGGCACAGCATGCCGAGCACGAACAAATGCGCCAGAGGCCGGCTGATCGCGCTGAGCAGCACGTCGACGACCAGCACGAACAGGATGAACCACCAGAATTCGGACCGCGTGGCGGTTCCTTCGAACGTCACGTATTTCTTGGTGACGCAGACTTCGACAGCTTCCTGGATCTTCATAGGTTTCTCTTCGACGCGGCGCGGATCCTGGGCCGAACCCCGGCACACGTCGCCGCGCGCCCCGGCATCCGCACCCGCGCCGCCATGACGCCTCCACCGACGCCGTTCCACGCCGGGATGCCGGCCGGCAACGGCGCTCCGGGAGCCGGCATGGAGGCCTTCAGGAAGCCGAAGCCGTCGGGACGGGCTCCCGCCGCGCCCCGGAGTTGCGGCAGCTTATTCCGAAGCGGACGACGCCGCCTTGTGCACCTTGTGCGCCTCGTTCTTCACGCCGCTGGCCGCATGCTTGGCCGCGTGGACGGTGCCCGTCGCCGCTTCCGACGCGACATGCGCGGTGCCGGTGGCCGCCGCGGACGCACCGTGCGAAATCGCATGGCCCGCCTTGTGGGCGCCGTGCTTGATGGCGCTGGCGGCGCTCGCCGGGGCCGTCGCGCCCTCGGCTTCGGCCGCACTGGCCATGGCGGTCGAGCCGAGCAGCGCGCAGCCGATCATCAGGGCGCGGAAGGTGGTGTTCATGTGCATTTTTCCCCATTCGTTGAAGTGACCGAAGGCACAGGCCATCCTCTTGCAGGGCCCGGGCGGCGGCTGTGGGGCAATTGTCGTGCGCGGGGCGCGGCGAGCGATCCGTCGGCGGCGCCTTCGGCCGCGCGCCGTTGGACTCCCAGGCGCACAATGTTTGCCTGGCCGCCGCCGATCGCCAGGATCCGCGCCGCCCGACGGCGCCCTTCCCGCGGCGGCGAGCACGATGCCCCTCCGGAGCCCATCCCATGAACGCCCCCGAACCTTTGCCTGGCGCCGCCGAACCAGATCCGCGGGCCTTGGCCGTTTTTGCCGAAACGGCCTGGAACGATCGCATCCTGCCCAGCTTGCGGGACTATGTGGCGATCCCGGCCAAGAGTCCGATGTTCGACCCCGACTGGGCGAAGAACGGGCTGCTCGACAAGGTCGTGCGCGATGCCGCGCAGTGGATCGAGGGCCGAAAGGTGCCGGGCCTGACGCTGGAAGTGCTGCGGCTGGAAGGCCGCACGCCGGTGATTTTCTTCGAGGTCGATTCCACCCGTCCGGCGCCGTTCGGCACGCCGCCGACCATCGTCATGTACGGCCACCTCGACAAGCAGCCCGAATTCAGCGGCTGGCGCAACGACCTGGGGCCGTGGACGCCCAAGGTCGAAGACGACAAGCTCTACGGCCGCGGCGGCGCCGACGACGGCTACGCGGCCTACGCGGCCGTCAGCGCGATCGAGGCCTTGAAAGCGCAGCAGGCCGCGCATCCGCGCATCCTCGGGCTGATCGAAAGCTGCGAGGAATCCGGCTCGCTCGACCTGCCCTTCTACCTCGACCTGCTGAAACAGAGGCTGGGTGAGGTCTCGCTGGTCGTCTGCCTCGATTCGGGCGCAGGCAACTACGACCAGCTGTGGCTCACGACCAGCTTGCGCGGTGCGGTCACCGGCACGCTGAAGGTCGAGATCCTGACGGAAGGCATCCATTCCGGCGATTCGAGCGGCGTGGTGCCGTCGAGCTTCCGGATCCTGCGCCAGGTGCTCGATCGGCTCGAGGATTCGGCCACCGGCCGCCTGCTGCCCGAGAGCTTCCACTGCCGGATCCCGACCGACCGCGTCGAGCAGGCGAGGGCCGCGGCGGCGATCCTCGGCGACGACGTGTGGAAGCGCATGCCATGGGCCTGCGGCGCCGACGGCGGCCCGACGCTGCCCACGACCACCGACCCGACCGAGGCGCTGCTGAACCGCACATGGCGTCCGACGCTGTCGGTCACCGGCGCCGACGGCTTCCCCGATCTGCGCGCCGCGGCAACGTGCTGCGCCCGTTCAGCGCGTTCAAGCTGAGCCTGCGCCTGCCGCCGCCGGTCGACGCGAACGCCGCCGCCGAACGGCTGAAAGCACTGCTGGAAGACAACGCCCCCTACAACGCGAAGGTCACCTTCCACCCGGACGGCCGCGTGAACCAGCATGGCGCCACCGGCTGGAATGCGCCGTCGCTCGATCCGTGGATGGAGAAAGCGCTGGACGCCGCCAGCCGCGCGCAATTCGGCGCTCCGCTGGGCTACATCGGCCAAGGCGGCACGATCCCGTTGATGAACCTGCTTCAGCTGGGTTTCCCGAAGGCGCAGATGATGGTCTGCGGGGTGCTCGGCCCGAAGAGCAACGCGCACGGCCCGAACGAGTTCCTGCACCTGCCGACCGCGAAGCGGCTGACCGCCGCGGTCGCGCAGGTCATCGCCGCGCATCCCTGAGCGCCGGGCCGGGACGCCTGCGGCGGTGGCCGGGGTCGGGGCCGGGCGCCCGCGCCGCCTCAGCGCCGGTTACCGCCCAACAGCAGCAGCAAACCGCCTGCGACGACGGCGGCGACGCCGCCCCACATCGGGAAGTTGACCGTCTTCGTCTCCTTCGCGTTCAACTCCAAGGTGCCGACCTTGGCGACGGTCTTGTCCTGCGTATAGCTGAAACCGCCGAACGACAGCGCCAGCACGCCGGCGATGATCAGGATGAGTGCAACGGTGCGCATGGATCGGGCTCTCCGCGAAAGCAAGCGCGGCCCCTGCGGCCGCGGGACGCCACAGCCTACTCGACCGCGGG